>NZ_CALLZT010000034.1:0-47424 GCF_937858515.1 uncultured Gordonia sp.
AGAAATTTGAGGCGCTACTCAAGGCCAATGTTGCTTCCACGGCTTGACACTGCCCGTACTAGGATTGGATTGTGTGAGTTCTTGATATTTCCGACTTTCGATTTTCGCATGAGGTGTAGTGCGGCGGTTGCTGCGGCTCGTGTTACGGCAACATCGTCCAGGAGTTCATCCAATAGGTCCAGGTTTTCCGCGATCACATTGTAATTGAACGGTCCGGATGCTTGGTATGGTGCTTCGTCAATGATGACACCGGGATGCTGGCGAAGGAATCTGACTATCGACTTGTCGGACATACCGTCGCCGAATAGTTCGACTCCATTGACCTGTACCCACCCCGACAGGTGGCCACTCTGGTCGATGTTCAGTCTGAACGCTTCCGTCCACCCGATGCTCAGATTGGATAGAGCCCTGTGGGGTGGGATCCGCTCGGGCGAGCTGAGAACCCAGTAGTCGTACTCGGTAAGCAGCGGCAAGGGGACGCACCGCTCGATGTATGTGCGTATGAGGTTGAGTGCGATCTCCGACTGTCCATCTGTTCGGGAGAGCCACTTCTTGTACGCGGGCACACCTCTGGCGCGCTGGTTGGGGGAAATCGTCAGGTTCCGGGCTACTTTACTGAACTTTGAATTCTGCTGAATAGGCTGAGCCAGCCAGTCCGACGTTGAGATCCTGTTTGCAGCGAAAATCTCATCGAGAGCTCGTTTTCCGCTGATATATGTCATTTCACTTTTGTTTCGGGAGTGAAGCCCAGTTTGCTGGAGTGCGGCGAGGAGTTCTCGCTCGACGCGCAGGAGATGGCGTAGGGGGTTCGCCATACGGGCTGCTGCTGGATCAGGGCTTAGACGAATACTGGAGATGTCCTTGTGTACTAACCTGTGTCCTTTGAGTCGCTCCGATATATCAACCGACTGGCCGAGGTAGCAATCACCATTGTCGAATTCAAGAAGGTAATACCCGGTCTCGCCGAGATCCAGCTCGCTGAGAGTCTTCTTGGTGGCTGAGGGGGTTGCCGGCTGAACGATGGTGTGGAATCCATACTCGGATGCCCATGATTCGATGCTTGCCTTCTTCTCGGCTACTTCTGCAGATGATGGCTTATGGTTGTCATCTATTCTGGCGGACGATGAGATCGTTGTTTGCGGCATTGGAGATCCCGTGCTGTGTCGCCTGAAATCGGAATCGATTCCGCTCGTGAGCGTCCATGCTGGAGCTGATGCAATGGCGAGTGCGCTGATGAACCGAGGTGTTGTGGCTATTTCTTCCTGCTCGTTCACCAAGAAGTGAGTGCAATCTGGTTGCCAGTGCCACAGTGGATCTGAATCAGCGTCTGTGGTTGTCCAGCGTGTTTCGAATGCCGTGATCCCCGTCGGGTAACTCCAAGCCTGCAGTGTGGACGAGGCGCGAACCATATCGAGGGTAGGCGGTGTTGCGTACACGTTGACGTCAAAGCGCTGGGGGTCAAAGGCGTTTCTACTATGGGTGATGTGAACCTGCCAGCCGGCGCCGGTCAAAGTCAAGTAGAGCTCGATGAGTTCGGCATGGATTTCTTCAATTTCCATGAGCCATTGATCTGATGTATCATCATCCAATGTCTGACCTCGCAAGTAAGGTGGTATGAGCGGCTCCCAGAATTCATAGTCGGTTGGACTTTCGCGTTCAGTGTCCCAGGTGTCGGTATTGTGGACGTATGAAGATGTAAGTTCTTTGTCTATTTCGTGAGTTATTTTGATCCCGGTGAGTGTGCGTTGCGTTGTCGTTGTCGACCCCTGGGACAATAGTGGTACGTGTGTGCGCCAGATTATTTGGAGGATGTCGGATTTGAAGGCTGGTTGGGGCGAAATATCGGTCACCTGCGCTCCTGATGTTGTGAATGTGGCTCTGCTGATGATGGGGTAAATCGCGCGGATGCCTTCTTGACAGGGGCGTGTGGCCTTGGCACGTACCTGGAATTGTCCTCAGGCTCAGCAGACGATACTGGGCGTCATTCCGTTCAGCACCGCGCCGCGCCCGTCTGTAGGGCTCGGCGGTAGGCAACTTGTTTGCCATTCACCTTGATGCTGCACGTCGCATAGATCTGCGGAGACTGGATGCGGGCGGCGATGTTCTGGCGTTTGGTGACGCGGAACCGGGTCGAGTACCCGTACTGTTCTCGCGAGAAGCCGACGGGTAGCGGCCGGAACCGCACCTGCTTGGTGATCTGCTTGCCGTCTTTGCCGATGTAGGTGATTTGGTTGCCGACGCTGTCCGAGGTCCACTGGTAGTGGACCGTCGAACCTGCTCCGGCGGTCCGGGCATCGGCGACACCCGGAGCGGCGATGACGGCACCGGCTACAGCCGTTCCGACGACGAGTGCACGCATAGTCTTGTTCATCAGGTCTCCACTCTGTGGTTCCGACTTCGGCGGCCCGCCCAATCGTCCCCCGGCCGCCGCGTGATTCGGTGGCGGATCTGAGGTGATTGGTCCATTCGGGCGACAGCGCGGTCACCGGTGCCGTAGAGCGTCGAAGAATGCACGCTCCCCATCCTCCGTGAGACCGTCGATGACGGTGTCCTCTGCGGGCAGGAGTGGGCGGGCCGAGGCCAGAATCGAATCGACGGACTTCTCGAGTGCGATGCAGGGTCGCTCATGCTGCGTCGACGGTTCGCCCATTGTGCCTCCTGCGGTCCCGCTCGATGCTACTCGTACTTCCCATAGTCCTTCCCGCTCAATCATTTCCTTGATCGCCAAACGGATCCGTTTGGCGATCAAGGAAATCGTTGCGCGGGAAGGTCAGGTGAGGGTGGTGCGGATGAGGTCGAGGTTGGCTTGCATGGCGTTGCGCCAGTCGGTTAGGCGGTGGGTGATTAGGCGGGACTCCTTGGCGGGATTGGCCTGGATGAACTCCGAGAGGCGGGAGGGGCCGGGGCCCAGGCGGGCCCATTGGCGGACGATGGTGCCCTTGCTCGACGGCTCGACTTCGAATGCCCACGTTGCCCAGGGGTCGCCACCGGCGGCGGGGCCGACCTGCCATACCCAGCGGCGGCCGGGGTCGACCTCGGTGATCTCGCATTCGCCGACCCAGGTGCCCAGATGCTCGGCGGTGTTGGTGCCGCGGAACCGGGCGCCGACGGCCACACCCGGGTCGCCGACCCATTCGGTGGACTCCAGTTCGCCGGCGGCGCGGGTGGGGAGGGTGATGTCGGTCACCAGGTCCCAGACCTGGTCGACGGTGGCGCCTTCGATGAGCGTGGATACCTCGACGGTCGGTGCGTCCCGGTACAGCATGTGGCCTCCGTGGTGGTCGTCGGTGATTCGGTGGGTACTGACATTGTTATCTCACCGGGTTTCGAGGTTCGTCGCTTGCGCTCCTCTCGCCTCAACCAGCGGAGGGGCGACTTCGCCGGATGCGGGGTGTCGGGGTGATTCGGGGGCTGATCCGGCGGCAGTGGGTAGGCGCATTCGAAAACCGGTGGCCACTCCACATATCCTGGGAAAGTCAACCCCTTCCAGCCAGGAGAGATCATGCTCGCCCGAACCGACCTGCGCGGTAGCACTCCGACGCTCGCCGAATTGCGTCGTGCCCTGCCGCGCGGTGGCACCGATGTCAATGCCGTACTCGAGACGGTGACGCCGGTGGTCCATGAGATCGCCGACCGTGGCGTCGAGGCGGCACTGGAATACGGGGAGAAGTTCGACGGCATCAAACCGGGTTCGGTGCGGGTTCCGGCCGACGTCATCGCGAAAGCTGCGGCCGACCTCGACGCCGAAGTGGCCGATGCGCTGCGTGAATCGATTTCCCGGGCCCGGAAGGTGCACGCCGACCAGCGCCGGGCCACCACCCGCACCGACGTCGTCGACGGTGGCACAGTGAGCGAGAAGTGGATCCCGGTGCGCCGCGTGGGGCTGTATGTGCCCGGTGGTAACGCCGTCTACCCGTCGAGCGTCATCATGAACGTCGTTCCCGCCCAGGAGGCCGGCGTCGGGTCGCTGGTGGTGGCCTCACCCCCGCAGAAGGACTTCGGCGGCTGGCCGCACCCGACGATCCTGGCCGCTTGCTCGCTGCTCGGTGTCGATGAGGTGTGGGCTGTCGGCGGCGCGCAGGGTGTGGCGCTGCTCACCTATGGCGGTGTCGACACCACCGGTGAGGTGCTCGACCCGGTCGATCTAATCACCGGCCCCGGCAATATCTACGTCACCGCCGCCAAGCGCCTGTGCCGCGGCGTGGTCGGCATCGACTCCGAAGCCGGGCCCACCGAGATCGCGATCCTCGCCGACAGTTCCGCCGACGCCGGCATCGTCGCCTCCGACATGATCTCCCAGGCCGAACACGACGTGCTCGCCGCGTCGGTACTGGTCACCGACAGCGTCGAACTCGCCGACGCCGTCGACGCCGCACTCGACACCCAGGTCGCCGCCACCAAGCACCGTGAACGCGTCACCACCGCGCTGTCGGGCAAGCAGTCCGGCATCGTTCTCGTCGACGATCTCGAAGCGGGTATCGCCGTCGTCGATGCCTACGCCGCCGAACACCTCGAAATCCAGACCCGCGACGCCGCGGCCGTCGCCGACCGCATCACCAACGCGGGCGCGATCTTCGTCGGCCCGTACGCGCCGGTCAGCCTCGGCGACTACTGCGCCGGATCGAACCACGTGCTCCCGACATCCGGATCGGCGCGGTTCGCGTCGGGCCTGTCGGTGCAGACCTTCCTCAAGGGCGTGCACGTCATCGACTACGACGAGGCCGCACTGCGGGAGGTTGCCGCCAAGGTGGTCACCCTCGCCGACGCCGAAGACCTGCCCGGGCACGGCGATGCGGTGAAACAACGTTTCGCGGGTGGGGTCGGCGCGTGAGCACACCCACTGTCCCCGGATCACAGATCACCGTCGACGATCTGCCGATCCGCGATAACTTGCGCGGCAAAAGTGCTTATGGCGCACCGCAATTGAAGGTTCCGGTGGTGCTCAACACCAACGAGAACCCGCACCCCCCGTCGCAGGCGCTGATCGACGACGTCGCCGAATCGGTACGCGAGGCCGCCGGTGAACTGCACCGCTACCCGGACCGCGATGCCGTCGCGCTGCGTACCGATCTCGCCGCGTACCTCTCCAAGGCCACCGGCACCGCGCTCGGCCAGGAAAACCTCTGGGCCGCAAACGGTTCCAACGAGATCCTGCAACAGCTCCTTCAGGCGTTCGCCGGACCGGGCCGCACCGCAATGGGTTTCGTACCGTCGTATTCGATGCACCCGATCATCTCCGACGGCACCGACACCACCTGGCTGCCCGCCAAACGAGCCGACGATTTCGGCCTCGACATCGACTACGCGATCGTCGAGATCGAAACCCAGCGGCCCGACGTCGTATTCGTCACCTCACCCAACAACCCGACCGGCGGGTCGACGGGCATCGCAGACCTGCGCCGCATCGTGGCCGCCGCGCCGGGCATCGTGATCGTCGACGAGGCGTACGCCGAGTTCTCCGCACAGCCCAGCGCCGTCACCCTCATCGACGAGTTCCCGGCCAAGGTGGTGGTAAGCCGCACCCTGAGCAAAGCGTTCGCCTTCGCCGGCGGACGACTCGGCTATCTCGCGGCGTCCCCGGCGATCATCGATGCGATCCTGCTGGTCCGGCTGCCGTATCACCTGTCGGTGGTCACCCAGGCCGCCGCCCGCGCCGCCCTGCGCCACGCCGACGACACCCTGGCAGGGGTGGCCGCGATCGTCGCCGAACGCACACGCGTCACCACTGAACTGGCCGCGATGGGATACGACGTCGTCGACTCCGACGCCAACTTCGTCCTGTTCGGGCGGTTTGCGGACGCACCGGCAAGCTGGCAGCGTTACCTCGACCGTGGTGTGCTGATCCGCGACGTCGGCATCCCCGGCAGACTGCGCGCCACGATCGGATTGGCCGAGGAGAACGACGCCTTCCTCGACGTGAGCAGGGAACTGGCGTCAACAGATCTGGAGAACCGCTAGTGTCCACCGCCCGTGAACCGCGCATCGCGCGCGTCGAACGCACCACCCGCGAATCGTCGATCACCGTCGAGTTGAACCTCGACGGCACCGGTGTCACGGACATCTCCACCGGCATCGCTTTCTTCGACCACATGCTCACCGCGTTCGGCCAGCACGGCAGCTTCGACCTGACGGTGAAGGCCGAAGGCGACGTGGAGGTCGAGGGTCACCACACCATCGAGGACACCTCGATCGTGCTCGGCCAGGCCCTCGGTCAGGCGCTCGGCGACAAGAAGGGCATCCGGCGCTTCGGTGACTGCTGGATCCCGATGGACGAGTCCCTCGCCCACGCCGCCGTCGACGTCTCCGGCCGCCCGTACTGCGTGCACACCGGCGAACCCGACCACATGCTGGGCGCCGTCATCGGCGGCTACCCGGGCGTGCCGTATTCGCCGGTCATCAACCGGCACGTCTTCGAGGCCCTCGCCATGAACGCACGCATCGCGCTACACGTGCGGGTGCTGTACGGCCGAGACCAACACCACATCACCGAAGCCGAGTTCAAGGCGGTGGCGCGCGCGTTGCGGGCTGCCACCGAATACGACGCCAGGGTCACCGGCATCCCGTCGACGAAGGGAGCTCTGTGAGCACGAACGTCGCGATCCTCGACTACGGTTCGGGCAACCTGCGTTCGGCCCAGCGTGCGCTGGAGCGCACCGGCGCCGACGTCACCGTCACCTCCGACATGCAGGAGGCACTGAACGCCGACGGTCTCGTCGTTCCCGGCGTGGGTGCGTACGAGGCGTGTATGACGGGCCTGCGCGAGGTGCGCGGGGAGCGGATCATCGGCCGACGACTGGCCGGCGGGCGTCCGGTCCTCGGGATCTGCGTCGGCATGCAGATCCTGTTCGAACGGGGCGTCGAATTCGGAGTGGAAACCGACGGGTGCGCCGAATGGCCCGGCGCGGTCACCCAACTCCAGGCCACGGTGCTGCCGCACATGGGATGGAACACGGTCCAGGCGCCCGAGAGTTCGATCCTGTTCGACGGGCTCGACGCCGATACCCGCTTCTACTTCGTGCACTCCTACGCCGCACAGACCTGGGAGATGGACAACGTCGGCACCGCACTCACCGCACCCAAGCTGACGTGGGCTGACCACGGTGGCCCGTTCCTGGCGGCGGTGGAGAACGGGCCGCTGTCGGCAACCCAGTTCCATCCCGAGAAGTCCGGTGATGCGGGTGCGCATCTGCTGCTCAACTGGGTCCGGGGTCTGTGATGAACGCCCAAGGCAAGCAACAGGATTCGGGCGTTCCCGGATTCTCGTTCGCCAAGCTGGCCCTGTTCTCGCTCGGCTCCGGCGTGGCCGTACTGCTGGTGTCCATCCCGATCATCATGGTGCTCACCCAGGTGTCGTCGGTGGCCGCTCTCGTCGCCGGCCTGCTCGCACTCGTATTGATGGTGGCGGTGATCGGCCTGGTGTCCCATCGCATGATCGCCGCCGTCGAACGGCAGGTGCGCGGCGAATCCGCGGACGACACCTGATACCCCGATCCGGCCAGTAGATTTTCGCTCGAACCCTTCACAGAACAGGAACACCACAACCGATGGGCACAACCCTCGAACTCCTCCCCGCAGTCGACGTCGCCGACGGGCAGGCCGTCCGGTTGGTGCAGGGTGCCGCCGGCACCGAAACCTCGTACGGGTCACCGCGCGAGGCTGCGCTCGCGTGGCAGCGGGACGGAGCCGAGTGGATCCACCTCGTCGACCTCGATGCCGCCTTCGGTAAAGGCAACAACCGTGAACTGCTCGCGGCTGTGGTCGCCGAACTCGATGTGAAGGTGGAACTGTCGGGCGGTATCCGCGACGACGATTCGCTGGCCGCGGCGATGGCCACCGGCTGCACCCGCGTCAACCTGGGCACTGCGGCGCTGGAGAACCCGGACTGGTGCCGCAAGGCGATCGCCGAATACGGCGACCGGATCGCCGTCGGCCTCGACGTCATCAACGAAGGCGGTTCCTGGCGGCTGCGCGGTCGCGGCTGGGTCACCGACGGCGGCGACCTGTGGGAGGTGCTCGAACGCCTCAACAACGACGGCTGCGCCCGCTACGTGGTCACCGACGTCTCCAAGGACGGCACCCTCAAGGGCCCCAACCTTGAACTGCTGGCCGAGGTCGCGTCGAAGACGTCCGCACCCATCGTTGCCTCGGGAGGGGTCTCGGCGATCGAGGATCTGGTGGCCATCGCCGGACTCGTGCCGCACGGTGTTGAGGGCGCGATCGTCGGCAAGGCCCTGTACGCCGGACGTTTCACCCTGCCCCAGGCACTGGAGGCGGTGTCCGGGGCGTGAGCGCGGATCTGGACTATCCGCGTCTGCTGCATGTGGCCGGGACGATCCTCGACGGCGCGGTCGAGGAGTTCCGCGCCGGGGTGGGCGCACCGAGTGCGGTCGTCAAGGGCGCCACCGACTTCGCCACCCAGGTCGATCTCGACCTCGAACGCCGACTGTCGGCGGAACTGGCCGAGCAGACCCAGATCCCGGTGCACGGGGAGGAGTTCGGCGGTCCCGACCCGGACTCGGGCGTGGTGTGGGTGCTCGACCCCGTCGACGGCACCTTCAACTACTCCACCGGTGTACCGCTGACCGGCATCCTGCTCGGCCTGGTCGTCGACGGAGATCCGATCCTCGGACTGACCTGGCTGCCGCTGCAGAACCGGCGGTACGCGGCGCACGTCGACGGTCCGCTGCTCGTCGACGGTGAGCCGGCGCCACCGTTGACCGAGACGGACCTGGCCACCTCGGTGCTTGCCTACGGCCCGTTCAATGCCGGCTATGGCGGCCGCTATCCCGGTGCACAGCGTGCCGATGTGTTGCGTGGCCTGAGCTCGCGGGCGGCACGGGTGCGGATGACCGGCAGCACCGGCGTCGACCTGTCGTTCACCGCCGCCGGAATCTTCGGTGGCGCGGTGATCTTCGGCCGCCACGCCTGGGACAACGCACCGGGCACGGCACTGGTGCGGGCAGCGGGCGGCGTGGCCACTGACCTGGCCGGAGCACCGTGGACTGTCAACTCGCCCTCGCTGGTCGTCGGTGCGCCCGGGCTGCATTCCGAACTGCTGGACGTCATCACCGAGGCCTCGCACGGCGAGTGGAAAGAGTAGTCACATGCCAGTAGCTGTCCGGGTCATTCCCTGCCTCGACGTCGACGACGGTCGCGTCGTCAAGGGCGTCAACTTCCAGAACCTCCGCGACGCCGGCGACCCCGTCGAACTGGCCGAACGCTACGACCGCGAAGGCGCCGACGAACTGACGTTCCTCGACGTCACCGCGTCGAGTTCGGGTCGCGCCACCATGGTGGACGTGGTCAAACGCACCGCCGACCAGGTGTTCATCCCGCTCACCGTGGGTGGGGGCATCCGCACCGTCGACGACGTCGACACCATGCTGCGCGCCGGCGCCGACAAGGTCAGCGTCAACACCGCCGCCATAGCCCGCCCGGAGGTGCTCGACGAGATGAGCCGACGATTCGGCTCGCAGTGCATCGTGCTGTCGGTGGACGCTCGTACCGTTCCCGACGGCGAGCGGCCCACCCCGTCGGGCTGGGAAGTCACCACGCACGGCGGCCGCAAGGGCACCGGCATCGACGCCGTCGAATGGGCCCGACGCGGCCAGGACCTGGGCGTGGGGGAGATTCTGCTGAACTCTATGGACGCCGACGGTACCAAGGCCGGATTCGATCTGCGCATGCTCAAAGCGGTCCGCGAGGCCGTCAGCGTGCCGGTGATCGCGAGCGGCGGCGCGGGCAAGGTCGAGGATTTCGCGCCCGCAGTCCATGCGGGGGCCGACGCGGTGCTCGCGGCGTCGGTGTTCCACTTCGGTGAACTGACCATCGGCCAGGTCAAGGACGCGATGCGCGCCGACGGCATCACGGTCCGGTAGGAGGGAGGTTCCGATGGCATTGGATCCCGAACTGAGCGCCAAGCTCACCCGCAACGCCGACGGCCTGTTCGCGGCGATCGCGCAGGAACGCGGCACCGGCATCGTGCTGATGATGGCGTGGATGGACGACACCGCCCTCGAACGCACCCTGGAGAGCCGCCGCGCCACCTACTACTCGCGCTCGCGGCAGCAGTACTGGGTCAAGGGCGAGACGAGCGGCCACTTCCAGCACGTGCACGACGTGCGCATCGACTGCGACGGCGACACGCTGCTGCTGATCGTCGACCAGGACGGTGCGGCCTGTCACACGGGCAGCCACAGCTGCTTCGACACCCCGTCACTGCTGCCCGAAGTCACCGCACCACAACCGACGTACACACCAGAGAGCTGAGGAGCAGACGATGCCCTTGATCCAGATCTCCCAGACCCCCGGCATGTCCGATCGCATCAAACGCGAGACGATCGCCGCGGTCACCGAGGCCTACGCCCGGGCCACCGGCAAGAACCCCGACTCGGTGTGGGTGACCATCAACGAGATCCCGCGCACCCAGTGGGGCGTCGGCGGCGAGCCGCTCGGATGAGCGCGGCCGTACAGCAATCGGGCTTCGGGCACACGACGACGTTCGAGGAGTTCGCCGACCTGGCCCGTGACCACCGGGTGGTGCCGGTGACCCGCAAGGTGCTCGCCGACGCCGAAACCCCGCTCTCGGCGTACCAGAAGCTGGCCGGTGACCGTCCGGGCACCTTCCTGCTGGAGTCGGCGGAGAACGGCCGTTCGTGGTCGAGGTGGTCGTTCATCGGCGCGGGCACCCCGTCGGCGCTGACCGTCGCCGACGGTGAAGCGCACTGGTGGGGGACGGTGCCCGACGGCGCACCCACCGGAGGTGATCCGCTGGAGGTGCTCGGTGCATCCCTGAAGCTGCTGGCCACCGACCCGCTGCCGGGGATGCCGCCGCTCACCGGTGGTTTCGTCGGCTTCATGGCCTACGACATGGTGCGCAGGCTGGAGAATCTGCCGTCCACCACCGTCGACGATCTCGGGCTGCCCGATCTGGTGATGCTGCTGGCCACCGATATAGCGGCGGTCGATCACCACGAGGGCACTATCACCCTCATCGCCAACGCCGTCAACTGGGACGGCACCGACGATCGCGTCCACGATGCGTACGACGACGCCATCGGCAGGCTCGACACGATGACCGCCGCGCTCGCGGCTCCGCTGGCCTCGACCGTCGCCCAGTACGACCGTCCCGCACCCGAGTACACCGCGCAGCGCGACGTCGACGAATACGGTGCCGTCGTACGGGCCATGGTCGGTGAGATCCAGGCCGGCGAGGCGTTCCAGGTGGTGCCGTCGGTGCGGTTCGAGATGGAGACGACGGCCGACCCGCTCGACGTGTACCGGGTGCTGCGCGCGTCCAACCCGAGCCCCTACATGTATCTGTTGCGGATGCCAGGGGCGAGCGAAGCGACGGGAGGTGTCGGGGCGAGCGAAGCGACGGGAGGTGTCGGGGCGAGCGAAGCGACGGGAGGTGTCGGGGCGAGCGAAGCGACGGGGGATGCGACCGGTCAGCTCGCCGGACACGGGATCGCGCAGGAGCCGTTCACCATCGTCGGCAGCTCACCCGAGGCGCTGGTGACGGTGGCCGACCGGGTGGTCACCACACATCCGATCGCCGGAACCCGGTGGCGCGGGGCGACCGAGGAAGAGGACCTGCTGCTGGGCAAGGGCCTGCTCGAGGACCCCAAGGAGAACGCCGAGCATCTGATGCTCGTCGATCTCGGCCGCAACGATCTCGGACGCGTCTGCCGTCCCGGTACGGTGAAGGTCTCCGACTACTGTCACATCGAGCGGTACAGCCACGTTATGCACCTGGTGTCGACGGTGTCGGGCACCCTGCGCGATGACCAGGAGGCCTTGGACGCGGTCACCGCATGCTTCCCGGCGGGCACTCTCAGCGGTGCGCCCAAGGTACGGGCGATGGAACTGATCGAGGAACACGAACTGACCCGCCGCGGACTGTACGGCGGCATCGTCGGCTACCTCGACTTCGCCGGCAACGCGGACACCGCGATCGCGATCCGCACCGGGATCCTCGCCGGTGAGCGGGCGTTCGTGCAGGCCGGTGCGGGCGTCGTCGCCGACAGCGACCCGGTCTACGAGTACACCGAGGCCAAGAACAAGGCGATGGCCGTCCTCAACGCGATCGCGGCGGCGGGAACGATGCGCCGCGTCGGGGACATTTCGTGACCGACGACCCATCCGGACAGACCGGCGACACCCAGCGCCGCGTGCGCCGCACCAAGATGATCGCGGCGTTGCTGCTGGCACTCGCGGCGGTGGTGTTCTGGGCAGCCGGACAGTTGCACTGGTGCCGGGTCGAGGCCGAACCGCTCGACGGACTGACGCGGCAGCGGGCGTTCGACGTGAAGGGCTCGGACTGGAGCCCGTGGCTGACGCCGCTCGCGCTGGTGCTGCTCGCGGCGATCGCGGCCGCGTTGTCGGTGCGGGGCTGGGGTCTGCGGCTGATCGCGGTCCTGGTGGCAGCCGGTGGGGTGGTGGCGGCGATCCCGGTCATCTCATTGCTCAAAGACGGCGCCGACTCCGGCTACGCAGGCGATGTGGCCGACATGCCCGACCGTTATCAGGTGCTGTTCGTCGACGTCCACGAGTGGGCGGTGGCCACGGTCCTGGCGGGTAGCGCGCTATGTGTGGCGGCGGGTGTGTTCCTGCTGCGGGCGGCCCGGGGCGGTGCGGCGCCGGCATCGAAGTACCGGACGCCCGCGGCGCGCCGCGAGGACGCCGAGCGCGAGATCTTCCGCGAGTACGAGGAGCGTAAAGCTGCGCAGGCGCAGAGTCCGGGCGAGTCGGCGGCCGAGGGCGGCACCAGCGAGCGGATGCTCTGGGACGCACTTGACACCGGTCTCGATCCGACGGATCTCGACGTCGGTGACAACCCTCGCACCGATCCGGACGTCCACTAGGGACACGCATCAGGTGACCGCGTTGTACCCGCGATCACCACTGTTTCCCGATGCGTCTACCCTTAATCCACATACTTCAGGTGAAAGGGGCCGACCACCCGTGAGCACGCCGACCGTCCTCGACTCGATCATCGAGGGAGTCAAGGCTGACGTCGCCGCACGCGAAGCCGTTATCGACTACGCGGCGATCAAGACGGCCTCGGAGAAGGTCGCGCCGCCCAAGGACGCGACGGCCGCACTGCGGCTGCCCGGCATCGGGGTGATCGCCGAGGTCAAGCGCGCTTCGCCGTCGAAGGGTGAGCTGGCCAGCATCGGCGATCCGGCACAACTGGCCAAGGCCTACGAGGACGGTGGCGCCCGCATCATCAGCGTCCTGACCGAGCAGCGGCGATTTCGCGGATCGCTCGCCGATCTCGATGCCGTCCGGGCCGCGGTTTCGATCCCGGTGCTGCGCAAGGATTTCATCGTCGGGCCGTACCAGATCCATGAGGCACGGGCGCACGGCGCCGACGTGATCCTGCTGATCGTCGCCGCTCTCGAACAGAACGTGCTGGCCTCGCTGCTGGACCGCACCGAAAGCCTGGGTATGACGGCCCTGGTGGAGGTGCACACCGAGGAAGAGGCCGACCGGGCACTGCAGGCGGGTGCATCGGTGGTGGGTGTGAACGCCCGCAACCTCAAAACCCTTGAGGTCGACAGGGATTGCTTCGGCCGGATCGCACCTGGATTGCCCACCAAGGTGATCCGGATCGCCGAGTCCGGTGTCCGGGGCACCGCCGACCTGTTGGCATACGCCGGTGCGGGAGCCGATGCCGTTCTGGTGGGTGAGGGTCTGGTCACCAGCGGTGATCCGCGGGCCGCGGTCAGCGAGCTGGTGACCGCCGGTACGCATCCGTCGTGCCCCAAACCTGTTCGCTGAGAGCAGTTTTCGGCGCGTGAGTATTTAATAGTTTGTGCCCTGGGGATTTCCGGGGTGTGATCAGTTGTATCCGGGGGTTCTGGCCGCCGGTGCGATGATGAGGGAGTCCGCGAGTTCATGACCGGTAGCAATGCCCAGGAAACGGCCGAATTTCCCACGGCCAGTACGGGATTGACGACGCGGACCAGTATCGAACCGGACGCCGGGGGACACTTCGGGGTATACGGCGGGCGACACGTTCCCGAGGCGCTGATGGCCGTCATCGAGGAAGTCACCGCCACCTACGACAAGGTGCGTTCCGACGACACCTTTCTCGCCGAACTCGACCGCCTGCAGCGGCAATACACCGGACGGCCGTCGCCGCTGTACGAGGCGACCCGGCTCAGTGAGTTCGCCGGCGGTGCTCGGATCTTCCTCAAACGAGAAGACCTGAACCACACCGGATCCCACAAGATCAACAATGTGCTCGGGCAGGTGCTGCTCGCGCACCGTATGGGCAAGACGCGGGTGATTGCCGAGACCGGTGCCGGCCAGCACGGTGTGGCCACCGCCACCGCCTGCGCGCTGCTGGGCATCGAATGCGTCATCTACATGGGCCGCGTCGACACCGACCGCCAAGCCCTCAACGTGGCCCGGATGCGGCTCCTCGGCTCCGACGTGATCGCCGTCGACAACGGCTCGGCCACCCTCAAGGACGCCATCAACGAGGCGCTGCGCGACTGGGTGACCAATGCCCACAACACCTACTACTGCTTCGGCACCGCCGCCGGACCGCACCCGTTCCCGGCTATGGTTCGCGACCTGCAGCGCATCGTAGGCCTCGAAGCGCGAGTACAGATCCTCGAACAGGCCGGGCGGCTGCCCGACGCCGTCGTCGCCTGCGTCGGTGGCGGCTCCAACGCCATCGGCATCTTCCACCCCTTCATCGACGATGCCGGGGTGCGCCTTGTCGGTTACGAGGCGGCCGGTGACGGTGTGGAGACGGGGCGCCACGCGGCCACGTTCACCGGCGGCACACCCGGCGCGTTCCAGGGCGCCTACTCGTACCTGTTGCAGGACGAAGATGGCCAGACCATCGAATCGCATTCGATCTCGGCGGGCCTGGACTACCCGGGTGTCGGCCCCGAACACGCCTACCTCAAGGACATCGGCCGTTCGGAGTACCGGCCCATCACCGACACCGAGGCCATGGACGCCCTCGCCCTGCTGTCCCGGCGCGAGGGCATCATTCCGGCGATCGAGTCGGCGCACGCCGTCGCCGGCGCGCTGCAACTCGGCCAGGAACTCGGTGAAGGCGCCATCATCGTGGTGAGTCTGTCCGGGCGCGGCGACAAGGACGTCGACACCGCCGGACGCTGGTTCAACCTGTTCGACCCCCCGCCGTCGGAGAACGACGTGCACGCCATCGACAACGCAGGGAAACAGTGATGAGCAGCGAGAGCGCCGTGGCAGAAACCGGGACCGTGAAGGCGGCCCCCGAATCCAGGCTCGCGTCGGTGTTCGCCCGCTGTAAGGCCGAAGGCCGCGCCGCCCTCATCGGGTATCTGCCCGTCGGCTATCCCACCGTCGAGAAGTCGATCGAATCGTTCCGGACAATGGTAGAGGCCGGCTGCGACATCATCGAGGTCGGCGTGCCCTACTCCGACCCGGTGATGGACGGCCCCACCATCCAAGAGGCCGCCGAACTCGCCCTCACCAACGGGGTGCGGGTGCGTGACGTGTTCACGGCCGTCAAGGCCATCACCGAGGCCGGTGGTGCCGCCGTCGTCATGAGCTACTGGAACCCGGTCCTGCAATACGGTGTCGATCGGTTCGCCCACGACCTGGCCGAGGCCGGCGGTGCGGGCGTGATCACCCCCAACCTGATCCCCGAGGAGGGCGCGGCCTGGCACGAGGCGTCCGACAAGCACGGCCTCGACCGCATCTATCTGGTCGCGCCGTCATCGACCACCGAACGGATCGCACTCACCGTCGACGCCTCCCGCGGCTTCGTCTACGCGGCTTCGACGATGGGCGTGACGGGTGCCCGAGACAGCGTGTCCAACGCGGCCCCCGAACTGTGCGCACGGGTCCGTGCCTATTCCGACATCCCCATCGGGGTCGGCCTGGGTGTGCGTAATCGTGAGCAAGCTGCCGAGATCGCCGCCTACTCCGACGGTGTCATCGTCGGCTCGGCGCTCGTGACCGCCGCGCACGCCGGCCAGGACAGGCTGCGTGAACTTGTCGCTGAACTGGCCGAAGGTGTCCGCGGCCACCGGGCCCTGTAGCCGGTCGGTTAGTGTTGGCAGGCGTGACCATTGCACCTCTGGCCTACATTCCCAGCCCGTCACAGGGCGTATGGCATCTCGGCCCCGTGCCGTTGCGCGCCTACGCGCTGTTCATCGTTCTGGGCATCATCGTCGCGGTCTGGTGGGGCGGACGCCGCTGGGTGGCCCGCGGTGGCCGCGAGGGCGACATCCTCGACATGGCCATCTGGGCGGTGCCGTTCGGCCTTATCGGCGGCAGGCTCTACCACGTCATCACCGACTGGAAGACCTACTTCGGTGACACCCCCGACGACGGCAAGAACGCCGTCGATGCCCTGCGTATCTGGGAGGGTGGCCTCGGCATCTGGGGAGCGGTGGCCCTCGGCGCGGTCGGCGCGTGGATCGGTGCCCGCCAGTACGGCATCAAACTGCCGGCCTTCGGTGATGCGATCGCGCCGCCGGTCCTGCTCGCCCAGGCGATCGGGCGTCTCGGCAACTACTTCAACCAGGAGTTGTACGGCCGCGAGACCGACGTCCCGTGGGGCTTGAAGATCTACGAGCGCATCGACGAGTCCGGCCATCGGGACGCCATGAACGGTGTGTCGACCGGCGTCGTCGAGAAGATCGTGCATCCGACATTCCTGTACGAGTTGCTGTGGAATCTGCTGGTGGTGTTGATCCTGGTGGCCATCGACCGCTACGCCCGCATCGGCCACGGCCGGCTGTTCGCGCTGTACGTGGCGATGTACTGCGTCGGCCGGCTCGGGGTGGAGCTGATGCGTTCGGATCCGGCGACGGAGATCGCAGGTATCCGCATCAACGTGTTCACCGCCTGCATCATCTTCGCGATCGCGGCCGCCTACTTCGTGATCGCCCCGAAGGGCCGCGAACAGGGTCTGACGATGTACCGCGACGCCAAGGCCGCCGAACTCGAGGCACTCGGCCATATCGGTTACGTCGACGAGTTCGACTATTACGACGACGAACCGGTCGCCGAGCCCGATCCCCACGAAACCCTCACCGAGGCCATTGCCCGCCACACAGGCAACACCGGAAACATCCCGGTGATCACGGACGCTCCCGGCAACGAAACCGATCCCGAGGCCGACCCATCGGACAAGCCGAAGTAGCTCACATTCGCCGCCCGGCGCATTCACCGGCATTGGGTTAGTGTTGAGAACGCCACTCGACCACGGTATTTGACCAGCCCCACGTGGTGTCGGGCGGCGCTCATGCTCCACCGGACAGTGTTGTCCTGAGGATGCCGGTACATGTCGGCGTCGGCGACACGCAGCGCGTTGCCGGCGCGTTCGAGTGTGGAGGTCTCGATGCTGTTTTCTGCGCTCCCCGAAAAGCAGGGTCTGTACGATCCGGCCCAGGAAGTCGACTCGTGCGGTGTGGCGATGGTCACCGACATCTACGGCCGGCGCACGCATTCGATCGTCGCCGACGGGTTGCTCGCACTGGAGAACCTCGAACACCGGGGTGCGGCGGGCGCCGAACCGAACAGCGGTGACGGTGCGGGCATCCTGATCCAGCTTCCCGACGAACTGTTCCGGGCCGCCACCGATTTCGCATTGCCGGCGCCGAGTGCGTCGGGTGCCAACACGTACGCGGCGGGTGTGTGCTTCCTGCCCGCGGACCCCGAACTCCGGGCGGTCGCCGTGCGGCGGGTCACCGAGCTTGCGCAGTCCGAGGGCATCACCGTGCTCGGCTGGCGCGACCTGCCCGTCGACCCGCAGCGCGCCGATGTCGGCGCCACCGCACTGGCCTGCATGCCGTACATGAGTCAGCTGTTCGTCACCGTCGACCCGTCCTTGGGCCACGACCGCCTCGCCGGGATCGACCTGGACCGGGCGATCTATCCGTTCCGCAAACAGGCCGAACGCGTCACGCCGGAGATCGAGGCCGAAGGTACGGGCCTGTACTTCCCGTCACTGTCGAGCCGGACGATCGTGTACAAGGGCATGCTCACCACGATGCAGCTGCCACTGTTCTACGACGATCTGCGCGACGAACGCTGCCTGAGCGCGATAGCGATCGTCCATTCCCGCTTCTCCACCAACACCTTTCCGTCGTGGCCGCTGGCGCATCCGTTCCGGTTCGTCGCCCACAACGGCGAGATCAACACCGTCCGCGGCAACCGCAACCGGATGCGCGCACGCGAGGCGATGCTCGCCACCGACCTGATCCCCGGCGACCTGTCGCGGGCGTTCCCGATCTGCACCCCGGAGGCATCCGATTCGGCGTCCCTCGATGAGGTGCTTGAGCTTCTGCATCTCGGCGGTCGCAGCATCCCGCATTCGGTGATGCTGATGGTGCCGGAGGCGTGGGAGAACGTCACCGACATGGACCCCAAACGCAAGGCGTTCCTGCAGTTCAACTCCTCGATCATGGAGGCCTGGGACGGACCTGCCTGCGTCACCTTCACCGACGGAACCCTCGTCGGTGCGGTCCTCGACCGCAACGGGCTGCGCCCCGGCCGCTGGTGGCACACCCGCGACGGCCGGATCATTCTGGCCTCGGAAGCCGGTGTGCTCGACGTACCGGTCGACGACGTGGTTGCCAAGGGCCGCCTGGAACCGGGGAAGATGTTCCTCGTCGACACCGCCCACGCCCGGATCATCCCGGACGAGGAGATCAAGGGCGACCTGATGAACGCCGAGGCGTACGACGAGTGGCTGCACGCGGGGCTCCTCGACATCGCCACGCTGCCGCTGCGCCCGGTGTACCAACCGAACCACAACACGGTGGTGCGCCGGCAGCTCTCGTTCGGGTATACCGAGGAGGATCTGCGGGTGTTGCTCACCCCGATGGCCTCGTCGGGGTACGAACCGCTCGGGTCGATGGGCACCGACACCCCGATCGCGGTGCTCAGTAAACGTTCCCGGCTGCTCTACGACTACTTCGTCGAACTGTTCGCGCAGGTCACCAATCCGCCGCTGGACGCGATCCGCGAGGAGATCGTCACCTCGATGGCGCGGGTGATGGGTCCGGAACAGAACACGCTGGAACCGTCGGCGGCGTCGTGCCGGCAAATCATGTTGCACGGGCCGGTCCTGGACAAGGTGGGGCTGGCCAAGATCGTGCACATCAACGACGACGGTGAGCATCCGGGGCTGGCGACGACTGTGCTCTCGGGTCTCTACGAGGTCGACAGGGGTGGTGAGGGGCTGGCCGCGGCGCTGGAAGACCTGCGGACGCGGGCGAGTGAGGCGATCGCGCAGGGCTACCGGACGCTGGTGATCTCCGACCGCCACACCGACCGCGAGCACGCGCCGATCCCGTCGCTGCTGGCGACCGCGGCCGTGCATCATCATCTGGTTCGCACCAAGGAACGCACGAAGGTCGCGCTGGTGGTGGAGTCCGGCGATGCCCGCGAGGTGCACCACATCGCGTTGCTGATCGGTTTCGGCGCTGCGGCGGTCAATCCGTATCTGGCGATGGAATCGATCGAGGACCTGATCAGCGAGGGTGAGCTGATCGGCGTGCGTCCGGCGAAGGCGGTGCGCAACTACGTCGAGGCATTGGGCAAGGGCGTGCTCAAGGTGATGAGCAAGATGGGCATCTCCACCATCAGCTCGTACACCGGCGCGCAGGCATTCGAGGCGGTCGGGCTGTCCTCGGAAGTGGTGCGCGAGTACTTCACTCGCACCGTGTCCCGGATCGAGGGCGTGGGTCTGGACGAACTCGCCGAGGAGGTGCGGCTGCGCCATCACCGGGCGTTCCCGGAGAACCCGACCGAGCAGGTGTACCGCCGTCTCGACGTGGGCGGCGAGTACCAGTACCGCCGCGAGGGCGAACTGCACGTGTTCACCCCGGAGACGGTGTTCCTGTTGCAGCACGCCACGAGAACGGGTCAGGCGGAGGTCTTTCAGAAGTACTCCGACGAGGTGGACCGGCTCTCGCGCGCCGGTGGTACCCTGCGCGGTCTGTTCGAGCTCGATCTCGCTGAGCATCAACCGATTCCGCTCGATGAGGTCGAACCGGCGTCGGAGATCATGAAACGCTTCAACACCGGCGCGATGAGCTACGGCTCGATCTCGGCCGAGGCGCATGAGACGATCGCGATCGCGATGAACCGGATCGGCGCGCGCTCGAATTCGGGGGAGGGCGGTGAGGATACCGACCGCCTCTACGATCCGCAGCGGCGCAGCGCCGTCAAGCAGGTGGCGTCGGGCCGGTTCGGCGTCACCAGCGACTATCTGATCAATGCCACCGACATTCAGATCAAGATGGCCCAGGGTGCCAAACCCGGTGAGGGCGGCCAGCTTCCGGCGTACAAGGTGTATCCGTGGATCGCCAAGACCCGCCATTCCACGCCCGGCGTGGCGCTGATCTCCCCGCCGCCACATCACGACATCTACTCGATCGAGGACCTGGCGCAACTGATCCACGATCTGAAGAATGCCAACGCACAGGCCAGGATTCACGTCAAACTGGTGAGCGCGGTGGGCGTGGGAACGGTTGCCACCGGTGTGTCCAAGGCGCACGCCGACGTCGTGCTCATCTCCGGGCATGACGGCGGCACCGGCGCCTCACCGCTGACTTCGCTCAAACATGCCGGGACGCCATGGGAGATCGGCCTGGCCGACGCACAGCAGACCCTGATGCTCAACGGTCTGCGCGACCGGATCACGGTGCAGTGTGACGGCGCGCTGCGCACCGGCCGGGATGTGATCATGGCGGCGTTGCTCGGCGCCGAGGAGTACGGATTCTCGACCGCGCCTTTGGTTGTCAGCGGTTGCATCATGATGCGGGTCTGCCACCTCGACACCTGCCCGGTGGGTGTGGCGACCCAGAACCCGACGCTGCGGGCCCGGTTCACCGGCCAGGCCGAGCACATCGTCAACTTCTTCCGGTTCATCGCCGAGGACGTACGAAAGTACCTGGCGCAGTTGGGGTACCGGACACTCGACGAGGCGATCGGGCAGTCGCAGCGACTGCACACCGATGCGGCGCTGGCGCATTGGAAGAGTCAGGGCCTGGACCTGACACCCATCTTCCGCCGGGTACCCGACGCCGGATCACCACGCCGGATCACCGGTCAGGATCACGGCATCGACAAGGCGCTCGATAACACCATCGTGCAATTGGCAGAGGGTGCGCTGAACGACGCGCGTCCGGTCACCGTCGAACTCCCGGTGCGCAACGTGAACCGCACCGTGGGCACGCTCTTGGGGTCGGAGGTGACGCGGCGATACGGTGCCACGGGCCTGCCCGAGGACACCATCACCGTCAACCTCACCGGCTCCGCGGGACAGTCGCTCGGCGCCTTCCTGCCGCCGGGCGTCACCATCAACATGGCCGGCGACGCCAACGACTACGTCGGCAAGGGATTGTGTGGTGGCCGGATTGTCGTTTCGCCGCACCAGGATTCGTGGTTCATCGCCGAGGATCAGGTGATCGCCGGAAACACCATCCTGTACGGGGCGACGTCGGGTGAAGTGTATCTGCGCGGCCGGGTGGGTGAGCGCTTCTCGGTACGCAATTCGGGAGCGATCGCCGTCGTGGAGGGTGTGGGCGATCATGCCTGCGAGTACATGACCGGCGGACGCGTGGTGATCCTGGGACCGACGGGCCGGAACCTGGCGGCCGGTATGTCGGGCGGTATCGCCTTCGTCTACGACCTCGACGCGGACAAGGTCAACACGGCGCTGGTGACGCTGATGCGTCCCGACCCCGACGATCTGCTGTGGCTGCACGACACCATCGCCACCCACACCAAGCTCACCGATTCGTCGGTGGGGGCGTCGTTGCTGGCCGACTGGCCGCGCCGGTGCCTCGGCTTCACCAAGGTCATGCCCAGCGACTACAAGCGGGTTCTCGACGCGGCCCAGATCGCCGAGGCCGAGGGGCGTGACGTCGATTCAGCGATCATGGAGGCGGCACGTGGCTGATCCACGCGGTTTTCTCGACGTTCCCAAGCACGAGGCCCGCTACCGGCCGGTGGATCAACGCGTCCACGACTGGGGCGACGTCTACGCACATCCGGCCGATCCGAGGCTGGAACTGACCGACGTCTCCGATCAGGCCCGGCGCTGCATGGACTGCGGTATCCCGTTCTGCCACTCCGGAACTGCCGGATGCCCGCTGGGCAACCTGATTCCGGAATGGAACGACCTGGTGCGCCGCAGCCGCTGGGACGCGGCCAGCGCCCGGTTGCACGCCACCAACAATTTTCCCGAGTTCACCGGTATGGTGTGCCCGGCGCCGTGCGAGGCGGCGTGTGTGCTGTCGATCTCCGAACCGACTACGGGCGGCTCGGTCACCATCAAGCGCATCGAGAAGACAATCGCGCACCAGTCCTGGGACGACGGCTTCATCCAGCCCGAACCACCCGAGGCACACACCGGGAAGTCGGTGGCGGTGGTGGGGTCGGGTCCGGCGGGTTTGGCTGCCGCACAACAACTCACGCGGGCCGGTCACGATGTCACCGTCTACGAGCGGGACGACCGGCTCGGCGGGCTGCTGCGCTACGGCATTCCCGAATACAAGTTGCAGAAGTCCGACATCGACCGCCGGATCGGTCAGATGGAGGCCGAGGGCACCAGGTTCGTCGTCAATTGTGGTGTGGGAACCGATATCTCGGTTTCCGACCTCCGGGCGAAACACGATGCCGTGGTGTTGGCGATCGGCGCGATGACCGCCCGCGACAACCCGGTGCCCGGCCGCGACCTGAACGGCGTGCATCTGGCGATGGAACATCTGGTGCCCGCCAACCGTGAATGCGAGGGCGACGGACCGAGCCCCATCACCGCCGCCGGCAAGCATGTGGTGATCATCGGCGGCGGCGACACCGGCGCCGACTGCCTGGGCACCGCGCACCGGCAGGGCGCGGCGTCGGTGGTGCAACTCGACTACAACCCCGAACTTCCGCTGGACCGCGACGATTCCAGATCGCCGTGGCCGACGTGGCCGCTGGTGATGCGGACCTCATCGGCGCACGCCGAGGGCGGGGAACGAAAATATCAGGTCGCGGTGCAGCGATTCACCGGCGACACCGACGGCAATGTCACCACGATGGTGCTGGCCGAGGTCACCGTCATCCGGGACGCCGACGGGCGCCGGTCCGTCACTCCGGTGGGTGAGGAATTCGAGATCCCCTGTGAGCTCGCATTGTTCGCGATCGGATTCGAAGGTGTCGAACGTGGGCCGCTGCTAGACGGACTGGGCCTGGCGCCCAACCGGCGCGGCGCGCTGTCCTGCGGCAGCGACTGGCAGACCGACACGCCGGGCGTATTCGTGTGCGGGGACGCACACCGCGGTGCCTCGCTCGTGGTGTGGGCGATCGCCGAGGGCCGCTCCACCGCGCGCGCCGTCGACCAGTTCCTCATGGGTGCTTCGGATTTGCCGTCACCGGTGAAACCGGCGGCGCTGCCCCTGAGCGTGCGATAGCGGTCGGCGTCAACCGGAGGTCTATGTTCATCGGCTGAAGGGGCCGGGCACCAAGCCCGCAACCGCATAGAGATGCTTACCCGACGGGACTAAGGTAGCCAAGGTGACGATGCGACGTACAAAAATTGTCTGCACGATGGGTCCGGCCACCGACTCCGACGAACGGATTCTTGAGCTGGTCCGCGCCGGGATGGATGTGGCCCGGCTCAACATGAGCCACGGCAAACATGAGGATCACGCCGAGATGTACATGCGCATCCGGCGCGCCACCGATATCACCGAAAAGGCCGTCGGTATCCTCGCCGACCTGCAGGGCCCCAAGATTCGTCTCGGCCGGTTCGACGGCTGTGACGGTAAAACCCTGTGGGAGAACGGCGAACAGATCCGGATCACCATCGACGAGGTCGAGGGCACCCACGACCGGGTGTCCACCACCTACAAGGGTCTGGCCCGCGATGCGGTGGCCGGGGACCGCCTTCTCGTCGACGACGGCAAGGTGGGTCTGGTCGTCACCGGAGTCGACGGCAACGACGTGATCTGTACCGTCACCGAGGGTGGCCCGGTCAGCAACAACAAGGGCATCTCGCTTCCCGGCATGAACGTATCGGTGCCGGCGCTGTCGGAGAAGGACATCGCCGACCTGGAGTTCGCGCTGCAACTCGGCGTCGACATGGTGGCCTTGTCGTTTGTGCGCAGCCCTTCCGACATCGAACTGGTCCACGACGTGATGGACCGTGTGGGGCGCCGGGTGCCGGTGATCGCCAAGCTGGAAAAGCCGGAGGCCATCGACAATCTGGAAGCAGTGGTCCTGGCCTTCGACGCGATCATGGTGGCCCGTGGCGACCTCGGTGTGGAATTGCCGCTGGAGGAGGTTCCGCTGGTGCAGAAGCGGGCCATCCAGATGGCCCGGGAGAACGCCAAACCGGTGATCGTGGCCACCCAGATGCTCGACTCGATGATCGAGAACTCGCGACCCACCCGCGCAGAGGCCTCCGATGTGGCCAACGCCGTGCTCGACGGCGCCGACGCCGTGATGCTGTCGGGCGAGACATCGGTGGGCAAGTTCGCAGTGGAGGCCGTCGCCACGATGGACAAGATCGCCAAGGCCGTCGAGGGAGGTTCGCGGGAAGTACCGCCGCTGTCGCACGTTCCGCGCACCAAGCGCGGCGTGATCTCGTTCGCGGCCCGCGACATCGGTGAGCGGCTGGAAGTGAAGGCGCTGGTGGCGTTCACCCAATCCGGCGACACTGTCCGGCGCCTGGCCCGGCTGCATTCTCGGTTGCCGTTGCTCGCGTTCACGCCGCTGCAGGAGGTGCGCAGCCAGCTCGCCCTGAGCTGGGGCACCGAGACATTCATCGTCGACCACGTCGACAGCACCGACAAGATGATCGCCGAGGTTGATACGCAGTTGATGCGGATCGGTCGGCTCAACGACGGTGACGTGGTGGTCGTGGTGGCCGGCGCGCCGCCCGGAACGGTCGGCTCCACCAACATGATCCACGTCCACAAGATCGGCGAGAAGGACCACTGACGGCCCCCGATAGGGTGTGCCTATGACCGCGCCACCTCCCGACGAAGTCGGCAACGTTTCAGACGAAGTCGGTAATAATTCAGACGATCTCGGGCAACTGTTGTCGATTCTCGACCTCGAACGCTCCGGTGACGATCTGTTCCTCGGGCAGAACCCGCCGAAGGTGAGCACCCCGCGCACCTTCGGCGGGCAGATGCTCGCACAGGGAGTGGTCGCCGCCGCCCGCTCACTGACTCGCGGCAACCCCCCGGTGCACGCCCTACACGCGCATTTCATCCGGGGCGGCGATGTGCACAAGCCGATCGAGTACCACGTGCAGCGTTTCCGCGACGGCAAGTCCTTCGCCAATCGGCAGATCACCGCGATGCAGGACGGTGAGGAACTGTGCACGATGCTCGTCGCGTTCCAGGACAATCTGGCCGGCCTCGAACACGCTGTCCGGATCCCGGAGGTGCCGCACCCGGAGGAACTGCCGACGATGGGTGAGCAGTTCGCGGGTTTCGAGGACAAGATCGCGACGTTCGTCGACGCCCTGCATCCGATCGACGTGCGGTTCGCCAACGATCCGAGCTGGAAGCTGCGCGAGGCCGGCCGCAGTCTCGATCACAATCGGGTGTGGATGAAGACCGACGGCCCGTTGCCCGACGACCCGGTCCTGCATGTGGCGGCGATGTGCTATGCCTCCGACACCACGGTGCTCGACTCGATCATCACCACGCACGGATTGTCGTGGGGATTCGACCGGCTGTTCGCCGCCACCGTCAACCATTCGATGTGGTTCCACCGCGAGTTCCGGTTCGACGATTGGCTGCTGTACGCCACCGAGTCACCGGTGGCGGCAGGTGCCAGGGGATTGGGCTCGGGCCGGTTCTGGACGCGTGACGGAGACCTCGCCGCGTCTGTCACCCAGGAAGCGCTGATCAGGCACTTCCCCCGGAAGAATTGACGCGAGCCCCCGGAAAAATTGACACGAGCCCCCGGAAGAACTGACACGAGCCCCCGAACGAACTGACCTTGGACCGTCGCGCCGTCATTTATCCAGGGCGGCAATGCTTTCTGGATCGGGCTCGGGGTCACCCCAGGTGGCGCGAATCAGTGCCCACGGGTCGGCGTACTTGCCGGGTTTGCCGCGGTATGGCGAGCGGTGTTTGAGGATCTGCTTGATCAGCGGGGTGGTCGCCGACATACCGAGGCGTTTGACGCCGCTGAGCCGGCCGCGGGCCATCAGCTCACCGAACGTGGTGTTCTGGAACTGCAGCACCCGCTGGGATTCGGTCGAGTCCATCCAGTCGGTGGCGAACCAGGCCGCGTCGTCGTCCGGGGTGGCGGGCCGGGCGGGGGCCCCCCATCGCCCCGCCGATGCCGAGTGAATCACCAGCCGCCTTCACCAGCGGTCCCTGGATATGGCGGTGGGTGTCGTCGCCGCCGATCAGGTACTCGCGGCGGGTTTCGGGGGTGGTGACGGCGTTGGTGAACGCCGTGGCCACATCCGATGCGGCGACTGATTGCACGTGGCCGTCGTCGGGGAGGACCGCGTCGAGTTCGGCCAGGCGCGGATTGGCGGTGAGGAGACTGTCGGGCAGCACGCCACCGAGCCGCAGAATCACCCATTCGAGTCCGGAGTCGCGCACGATGGCGTCGGCCTCGGCCTTGTGCCCGCCGTAGAGGTCGCCCGGTGCGACGGGTGTGTCGGACCGCAGAATTCCTCTGCGGGAGTATGGATTGCGGGGACCGTACACCGCGATGCTCGACGTCTGCAGGAATCGTGGGGGATTGTCCAGCTTCTTCGCGGCATCGACGAGACTGCGGGTGCCTTCGACGTTGACAGCGCGTGCGAGCTTGCGGTTCTCGTAGCAGAACGGTGGGATGACGGCGGCCAGGTGCACGATCGCATCCGGCGCGGTGCGGGCCACGAGGGCATCGACGGCCGATCCGTCGGTGAGATTGACCCATTCGACGGCCAGGGTGCCCGGCGAGTCGGCGGTATCGGCGGCCAGTTGCCTGATCGCCTTGCGGCCGGCGGGGGTGTCGAGGTCGGTGGCGGTCACATGAAAACCGCGGCGCCGCAACTGCGCGACGGTCGCCTTACCGACCAGCCCGCATGCTCCGGTGACCAGCACCCGGGCTGCGTTCCTCGATGCGGGGCCGTTCTGTGTCGCAGATGTCTGGGTCATGGATCCACTCTCCTGTTCGACTGTTCCGGCGGGCTCGCGCCCTCTGCGCGATAGTGTCGCCATCGTTGGGCTGGTCTGACGGGTGTGCCACAGCTCACCCGATCAGCACGGTCAGACCCGGACCACGGTCCGTCCGCCCACTGACGCCCGCTGCCGGGGCGCGAGGTCGAGCCGGTACAGCGTCGCCCAGAACGCCAGAAGCATGAGGACGGTCGTCGCTGCGGCCAACAACTGCGATCCGAGCAGGAACCTATCAGACGACGCCCAGTCGAGTGGCGTCCGGTTCCAGCCGTCGGCGATCACCATGACTCCCGCCGCGGAGACCGTCATCGCCCCGGCCGCGAGCGCCACGACCGCCGCGTTACGCAGTGCGGTACTGCCTATCTCGTCTGCCACCACTCGCAACCGGATCGCGCCGCACGCGGTGAACATGATCATCACCAGGCATGCGACGCCGACGGCGACCGCGTTGGCGCCCACGGTGTCCGAGAGCCGATGCCACTTGGCGACGACGGTGTACGTACTGATCGCGGTGGCGGCCACCACGCCGAGCACCCCGACGATTCCCCGTAGGCGGAACGGCACGACCACCAGAAGGGCACAGACGATACTCGCGGCGATCGCGCTGTGGCCGCTGGGGAAACTGTTATGGCCGGGTGCCCCGGTCGCCGTGAGCAGGAACGGCCGGGTCAATTCCTCCTTGAGAGGCTGCGCGACGATCTGGCCGCCGATCACGATCACGACACCTGCCAGTGCGAGCAGCGGCCGGCCACGGACGAGCCCGATGGCAGCCACGACGATCGTGGTGATGATCAGTGAACCGGTCGTTATCTGCGACAGGAAGTCGCTCGCCCGAAGTTGCGCGTTGTTTCCGATCTGGTCGGCGCCCGACAGCGCGTAGTCCTCGATGATCTGGCCACGTTCGGTGCGGACCATCAGGTAGTAGGTGGCCGCACACACCGCTGCCGCGACGACAAGGAGTAGCACCCAGCGCACGACGGCGCGCACCGACCCGTTGACCGGGTAGTCGGCGTTCCGGTGGTCGTGGTGCATCTGTGTCCTTTCCTGGGGCGTGGCGATTCCCGAAATCGAAGGGTAGTCGCCGGGTGCGGCACACCGCACGGTGTGCCGGATTGAGCCTAGGCTGGGCGGGTGTCGTTGACCGAGCTCGTTCCGCTGCCCGGCGGGGTGTTCGTCATGGGCTCGGACCGCCACTATCCCGAGGAACGGTCGGCGCACGAGCGTCGGGTTGCGGCGTTCGCGATCGAGCGCCACCCGGTGACCAACGCACAGTACGCCCGATTCGTCACCGACACCGGTTACCGTACCGTCGCTGAGGAACCCGTCGATCCGGCTGATTTTCCCGGTGCCGACCCCGCACAGCTCGTGCCGGGCGCGCTGGTGTTCACCGCGACGGACGGTCCGGTCGACCTCGGTGACTGGACCCGCTGGTGGCGGTGGGTGCCCGGGGCACACTGGCGGGCCCCGGCCGGGCCGGGCAGTGGCGTCGACCATCGGCCCGACCATCCGGTGGTGCATATCGCCTACCGTGACGCGACCGAGTACGCGCGCTGGGCGGACCGGCGCCTGCCGACGGAGGCCGAATGGGAGTACGCGGCGTGGGGAGGGCGGACCGGTACCGAGTACGCCTGGGGATCGGAGTTGCGTCCCGACGGACGGGTGATGGCCAACACCTGGCAGGGACGCTTTCCATATGTCAGTACCGGCTGGGGGTCGACGTCGCCGGTCGGAACGTTTCCGGCCAATGGCTTCGGGCTCGACGACATGATCGGCAACGTCTGGGAGCGGGTGAGCGATGTCTTCGTGCCCCGACATGACACCGGTGTCGGTCCGGTGATCGATGCCGACGGGCGTCCCGATCTGCTGTCACCCACCACGTCACCGAGGGTGATGCGGGTCACCAAGGGCGGGTCGTTTCTGTGTGCGCCCGAGTACTGCAAGCGCTATCGTCCGGCGGCCCGCTCGGCCCAGTCCGACGATTCGGCCACCGCGCACCTCGGATTCCGCTGCGCCGCCGATCTCTGACCCCGGTCGCGACGGGACGGACCACATCCTGTCGGACGACACGAGTTGGCGGATTTGTACCACCCACGGCTACGGTCGACGGTGTGTCTGGGATCGCGAATTGGCTCGAGGGCCTCGTCTCCGACGTGCCGTCGTGGGCGGTGTATCTGATCGCGTGCGCCGTCGTCTACGTGGAAACCGCGACCCTTGTGATGGGATTGATCTTCCCGTCCACGGGAGTGGTGCTCGCGGCCGGCGTCGCGGCCGCGGTGGGCCCCACCAATATCGGCTGGCTCGTCGTCGCGCTGTGTGTGGCCGCGTTCGCCGGTGACCTGACCGGCTACTGGATCGGCCGGGCGAGCGGCCCGCGCATCATGTCATCGAAGGCCGGTCGCCGGTTCGGCGGCGAACGCTGGGTGAACGCGCAGAAGCGGGTGGACGAGAGCGGCATGATCGCGGTCGCCACCGGACGTTGGCTCGGGTTCGTCCGCACGGTGATGCCGCCCGCCGCGGGCATCGTACGGATGCGCGTCGCCAACTTCGTGATCGCCGACGTCGTCGGCGTCGTCACCTGGGGAACGACGATCCTGCTCGTCGGCTATTTCGCGGGCGCCAAACTCGGCACCACCCTGATGTTCTCCATGGGTTTGGCGATCATTGTCGGCCTCGCGGTGTGGTGGGTGGTCAAACGGTTCCGGCATCCGGGTGTGCCCGAAGGTGTCGGCGAGTCCGGACAGGGGCGTCCGGTCGGTCAGTGATCCCGGCCTTGCCCGCAGGCTCCGGCCCGCGGCGTCACTTCAGGAAGTGGAAGTCGTAGGCCGATTCGGCGTGCTGCCCGTCGTCGATGCCGTCGGCTTCATGTTGCCGGTCGGCACGAAGACCGATGGTGCGGTCGATGGCGAATGCCAGGATCGCGGTCACCGCCATCGCGTACGCCATGACCGCGACGACGGCCACGGCCTGCCGCCAGAGTTGGTCGAGGCCGCCGCCGTAGAACAGGCCGTCGACGCCGGCCGGTGCCGAACTGCTGGCCACCAGCCCGATCATCAGCGTTCCGACCACACCGCTGACGAAGTGGACACCGACGACGTCGAGGGAGTCGTCGTAGCCCCAGCGGAACTTCAGTTCGATGGCCAGGCAGCTGATCGCTCCCGCGGCGATGCCGACGGCGAGCGCACCCAGGGGCGTGACCGCCGAGCACGACGGCGTGATGGCGACGAGTCCGGCCACCACACCGGAAGCGGCGCCGAACGACGTCGGATGTCCGTGCCGGATCTGTTCGACGACCAGCCAGGCCACCATCGACGCCGCACCCGCACCGAGGGTGTTGACGGCGATCAGCGCTGCCGACCCGTCGGCCGCCAGCGCCGATCCGGCGTTGAATCCGAACCACCCGAACCACAGCAGCCCGGCGCCGAGCATCACGTAAGGCAGATTGTGCGGCCGCATCGGATCCTTCGGCCAGCCGCGGCGCCGTCCGATCAACAGCGCGAGAACCAAAGCCGAAGCACCTGAATTGATCTCGACGGCTGTACCGCCGGCGAAGTCGATCGCCTTGAGATGCGAGACGATCCAGCCACCGTGCTCGTCGGTGAGTCCGGGAGCGCTGAAGACCCAGTGCGCGACCGGTAGATACACGAAGATCGACCAGGCCGTGGCGAAGAGGATCCACGACGCGAAGCGCATCCGGTCGGCGACGGCGCCGGCGATCAGCGCGACCGTCACCATCGCGAAGCCGGACTGGAAGGCGACGAACAGGATCGCCGGGATCGTACCGACCAGCGGAGTCCCGGCCCCGCCGTCGTCGCCGTAGAGGTGTTCGAGACCCGCGAAGCTGGTGAAGTCCCCGATCAGGCCGCCGTGATCGTCACCGAACACCAGCGAGTATCCGAACGTCACCCACACGATCCACACGATCGGGATGGACGTAAGGCACATCATCATCATGTTGAGGACGCTCTTGGAGCGCACCATGCCACCGTAGAAGAGGCCGAGCGCCGGTGTCATCAACAACACGAGCGCGAACGCCACCAGCATCCACGCGGTGTCGCCCCCGTCGGGCGTGCCGTGCGCAGGGAACATGAACTGTGTCCTTCCGTCGAACCAAGCGACGAAAGTTTAACCAGGACGTCTACGGCTTCTGCGATCAATCCCACAATGCCGCAATCGATTTCCGGCATTTCCGGCAAACCATACCCACTGCTGGTGACTCAACCGACGAGGGGGCGCACACCCTGGTGGTGGGGCGCCCTGGACGCGAGGAGTGCGACCACGGCGATCAGTGCCGACGCCGCCATAACGATCGCCATCGGGGCGGCGGTGTCCTCGCCGCCGAGACCGACGAGCGGGGAGACGACCGCGGCCAGGCCGAACTGCAGGGCTCCGAGCACCGCCGATGCGCTGCCGGCCGCCGCAGGAACGGCGCCGAGGGCCAGCGCGGTGGCGTTACCGAGGATCAAGCCTAGTGAGGCGACGGTGAAGAACAGCGGAACGCTGAGCCAGATCGGGTCGACGCCTGCGGCCACCAGCACGCCCACGACGATGACGCCGGTGGTCATCAGGCCGACGCCGGCGGCGAGCATGCCGCTCACCGAGCGGGTGGCGGCCAGCCGGGCGGCGATCCCGCTGACGATCATCAGGGCGAAAGCATTGCAGCCGAAGGCGATTCCGTACGCCATGCTGCTCAGACCCATCATGTCCTGATACACGAACGGCGAGGCCGAGATATAGGCCATCATCACGGCGAACGAGAATCCGAAAGTGAAGGTGTAGGCGAGGAATTCGCGTGAGCGCAGTGCCGCTGACGATGAAGCACTTTGCGCTCGCTGAGCTTTCAGCTCGGCGCGCCGTGGCGCGGGCAGTGTCTCGCGGATTCCGGCCACCACGCATGCAACCATGATCACCGCCAGCGCCAGGATCACGGTCAAGATGCCGCGCCACCCGATCGGATCGACCAGGAATCCGCCGATCATCGGCGCGATCACGGGGGCGATGCCACCGACGATCATCATGAGGCTGAACGCGCGCGCCGCGGCCTTGCCGTGTGCCACGTCGGAGATGATGGCCCGGCCGATCACCATGCCGGCCGCACCGCCGATGCCCTGCACCAGGCGTGCTCCCACGAGCACCGCGACGTTCGGCGCGATCACGGCGACGATACTGGCGACGACGCACAGCACCGCGCCGATCAGCAGGGGCCGCAGCCTGCCGAACCTGTCGGACAGGGGACCGAAGATCAACTGCCCGATAGTGATTCCGACGAGGAACGCGGTCAGGGTGAGCTGGACCGCCGACGTAGAGGTGGCCAGATCGTCGGCCATCGCCGGGAACGCCGGCAGGTAGAGGTCGATCGAGAGCGGGGCCACCGCGGAGAGCAGGGCGAGGATGACGAGCAACTTCGTGGTCAGCGGCGTGTTCGCGGCGACGGCGTTCGCTTCATCGGTGTTGTGTGCTGCGCCGGCTCCCGGCGCGGCGTGTGCCTGTGGCATGTCTGGCCATCCTTTGACTTTTCGGTAATACAATTATGAAAACATAACTAGTTGCTCGATGTAAAGTCCCGGAGATGGCGATGCCCGACACACCTACACCCGATCCCGTCCTGGTGGAGCTGGCCGATGCGATCCTGCGGGTGGCCAGGGAACTGGAACCGCATTCGCTGGCCGGTGCGGGACTGCCGGCGCTGACCGGCACCGAGGCGACGGTCATGCGGTGGGTTCATCGCAATCCCGGATGCACGCCGAGCGCGGTCGCGCAAGCGAATGGGTTGCAGCGCAGCAACATCAGCACCGCGCTACGTAGTCTGACCGCCAAGGGGCTGATCGAGCGCCGCCGTGACGGCACCGACTCCCGTCAGATCAGTCTCGACGTGACGGACACCGCCCGTGAAGGCATCGCCGGGCTGTATGCGACCTGGTCGCAGATCATGGGTGACGCGCTCGGGGACCGGACCCGGCAGGCGGATACGGCCGTGGAGGTTCTCGGGCTTATCGAGGAGTACCTGCGCCGAGCGCGGTGACGGGTCTACTTGGTGACCTCGGTGCATGAGACGCGTTGGGTGCGGTTGTACAGCCAGGCCACCGAGGCGGCGAAGACGATCACGCCGAGCGCCTGGGCCCACTTGTCGAAGCCGTCGCCCACCACCTGCAGCACGCTGTCGTCGCTGGTCGCGGCGACGATACCGGCGAACACCACCCCGAAGAGCGCCTCACCGACGATCAGGCCGGTCGCCAGCAGGGTACCCATCCGCTTCTTGTGTTCCACGTTGCCGCCGGAGCGTTCGGCCCACTTGTTGTAGTACGAGCCCAGGAACGCACCGACTGGGATGATCAGCGTCACCACCATAGGCAGGTACATGCCCATCCCGACGGCCAGCGGCGGCAGCCGGAATCGCGACGTACGGGTCAGCACCTCGTCGATCACGATGACGCCGGCGCCGATCAGAGCGCCGACACCGATGAGACCCCAGTCGAGGTCGCCGCCGAGAACGCCCTGGGTGAGGTCCTTGAGCAGACCGGCCTGCGGGGCCGCGAGCGAATCCTCGGTTGCGCCGGGGGCGCCGACGAAGCCGAACGCGTCGTACATCAGGCCGAGGATCGGCGGGATCACCGCCGAGCCGAACAGCACACCGATCACCAGCGCGACCTGCTGTTTCCACGGGGTGGCGCCTACCAGTTGACCGGTCTTGAGGTCTTGCAGGTTGTCGTTGGAGATGGTGGCCACACCGAACACGATGGCCGCGGTGAACAACGTGAACGCGACGAGCGCCTGGACGTGGGAGTCGTCGGTGTCACCGAAGGTGGCCTTGATCAGGATGGCCGCGATCAGTACCACCAGGATCCCCACGCCGGAGATCGGGCTGTTCGACGAGCCGATCAGACCGGCCATGTAACCGCAGACCGCCGCGACGGCCAGACCGATCACGAAGACGAAAACAACACTCACCGTGATGATTCCGGCCGAACTGCCGCTCAGCACCGTGTCGTGGGCGAAGTCCCACAGCATGAACGCGATGGGAATCAGCAGAACGAGGATGGTGCCGCCGACGATGGTGATCGGGATGTCGCGTTCGGTGACGTCGACGCTCACCCCTTCGCGACGTGCCCGCGTCGACTTCATCGCCGACGTCATTCCTTTGACGATCGGGCCGATGATCTTGACCAGCGTCCAGATGGCGGCGATCGCGATGGCACCGGCGCCGATGAGCCGCACCTCGTGGCTGAACACCGAGCCGATCACGTCGGATAGGACGTCACCGGCCGCGGCCTTGTCCTGTGACTTCATCGGCAGCAGCACCGCGTACGAGATGAGCAGGCCCACCAGCATGGCGATACCGACGGCCACACCCACCAGATGCCCGATGCCGATGAGCGACATCAGGAGTCCGGCGCTGAACAGGGTGCCGCCGGTGCCGATCTTGAGGGTGCCCGAGACGGTGTCGCTGATGACCTTGAGCTTGGTGAGCAGTGAATAGACGGCCGATGCGACGGCACCGAGGATGATGACGTGCAGTCCGGCCTTGTTCTCTGCGGCACCGCCGGCCGAGTCACCGACCTTGAGGACCTCGGCCGCCGCGACACCTTCCGGATACGGCAGGTCCGATCCGGTGACCAGCGCTCTGCGCAACGGGATGGAGTACATGACGCCGAGGATGCCGCCGATCGCGCAGACGGCGACAGTCGTCCAGTACGGGAATCCCGACCACCAGCCGATCATCACGAGGCCGGGGATCACGAAGATGATCGCCGACAATGTGCCCGCCGCCGACGCGATCGTCTGCACGATGTTGTTCTCGACCACCGAGTGGTCGGCGAAGTACCGCAGAATCGCCATCGACACCACCGCCGCCGGAATGGCCGTGGCGAAGGTGAGTCCCACTCTCAGGCCGAGATAGACGTTGGCCGCGGTGAACACCAGCGTGATGACGCCGCCGAGGATGATTCCCCGGAGCGTCATCTCCTTCATGGTCGTTGCCGTGGTTGCGGTTCCAGGCGTTCCGGTAGAGGACATCGACGTCCACCCTTCAGGCTCTCGGGGCCGCCGGTGCGGCCGGTAGGTGAGGCACTGCTGTCGTTACGTGTCCTCACCATAGGACCGTCAGGGCGTCGCCGAGTGGCAATCAAACGGTGTCTTTGTGCCTGTCCTTCCGGATGCTCGATTCGGGTTTCCGTTTTGTCGGAAATCCCTAGACCGAGTGTTTGCCGCCGCCGACAGGTGCCGACGGATCGAGTGGTCGTAGGTTCCAGGCGCCACCGCCGGTCAGTTCGAGCAGTTGGGTGTGATGCTGGTCGGTGGTGCTGCGGTGGCTCACCGAGACGAGGACCGTGTCGGGCAGTTCGCGCCGGATCAGGGAGTACAGCTCGAACTCCAGACCCTCGTCGATGGCGGAGGTGGCCTCATCGAGGAATGCGACACCGGGCCGGTTCAGCAGGATACGGGCGAACGCCACGCGTTGCTGTTCGCCTGGTGAGAGGACAGCGGCCCAGTCGGCTTCCTCGTCGAGCCTGTCGACCAGGTGGGCCAGGAAGACCCGTTCGAGTGCGGACCGGATGGCGTCGTCGCCGACGGACTCCGGCGGTGCCGGGTAGCTGACCGCGGTGCGCAGGTCGGTCAGCGGGATATAGGGGATCTGTGACAGGAACAGTGTCGACTCGCCGGGCCGGGCGAACTCGCCGTCGACGAACGGCCACAGCCCGGCCAGTCCGCGCAGCAGGGTGGTCTTGCCGGTACCGGAACGTCCCTTGATGACGAGTGCGTCGCCGGGGTGGAGCGACAGATCCAGGTCGCGGACGAGGTCGATGCCTGCGGGCGTGGATGCGGTCACCTTGCGCAGTGTGATACCGCGCTCCTGTTCGACGGTGGCGATCCGGGGGAGTTCGCGGGAGTCGTGGTTGGCCTGCTCGAGGCCGTCGAGCCGGTACAGCGACGCCCTCAGGTCGGCGAAGGAATCGTAGGCCTCGCGGAAGAACGACAGCGAGTCGTGGACGTTGCCGAACGCCGACGCGGTCTGCGTCATCTCGCCGAGCTTGATCTCGCCGGCGAAGAACCGTGGTGCCTGGATGATGTAGGGGAAGACGGCCGATGCCTGATTGACCACGAAGTTCCAGCCGTTGAACTTGAGGGATCGAAACACAACCTGCCAGAAGTTGACGACGATCGCCGCGAACCGGTCGAGCAGTCCGCGCTGTTCGGTGTCGGCGCCGCGGTACAGCGCCACCTTCTCGGCGCCGTCGCGCAACCGGACCAGCGAGTAGCGGAAATTGGCGGCGAGGCGTTCGCGCAGGAAGTACAGCCGGATCAACGGATGGCCGAGCCAGAACGCGACGACCGTCGACACCAGGACGAACAGGTACACCATCCACACCATCGCACGAGGTACGTCGACGCCGAAGATTTCCATCGGGCCGGACAGATCCCACAGGATGAGCGTGAACGAGCAGATGGTCATGATGGCCGGGATCACGCCGTTGGTCGATGATCCGCCGGACCCGAACACCAGCCGCCGGCTCGATGTCGCGACGTTCGCGATGTCGATCTCGATGCGCTGGTCGGGGTTGTCGACGCCGGGCTGGATTTTGGCGTCGGCGCCGTCGATGCCGGTGTTGACGAACCGGTTGCGGTAGAACGCCAGGTCGGTCAGCCAGTCGGCGGTCACCCGGGTGGTCATGAAGGCGCGCAGCCGGATCTCGAACATGCTGCCGATGTAGAGCTCGATCATGGTGCGGACCACATGGATGGTCGCCAGCAGCCCGAACAGCCACAGCGAGTTCCAGAACATCTCCTCGGCGGCGTCGAGCGTTTTGCCGTCGTCGTTCGACATCGCCTCGGCCGCACCCTGTAGCGCGTTGAACATGTCACGCCCCTGGTAGGACAGGACCACGGTCAGCCGCACGCCGATCACCATGAGCAGCATCAGCACCACCACCAGGACCCACGCACCGACCCGGGTCTCACGGCCGGTGAAGAAGCCGCCGGTGGCCCGCCAGTACTGCCGGCCCCACAGCGTGATCCGAGACAGGATTGCGCCGGCCACCAGGACGCCGACCATCGAGTAGCCGAACATGGTCAAGATCCAGCGGAGCGAGGTCAGGAACTCGTTCCCCCAGTCGATGCTGTATTCCACGCGTTCCCTATCTGTCCGGGCGAGCAGTCGACGCTGCCGATCCGGCAGATGGCGGGAATCTTAACCCGGCCCGACCGGTACCCGCCCGACGTGGGGGTCACCGGCGAACCGGAACACAGTGGGAGATGAAACGACCGATGCCGTCGACATCGTGTTACGACGTCGACGGCATCGGCGGGCTGCAGAGAAAAGTCTTTTGGTCATATGGCGTTGAATGCTCTGTGGAGAAGCCTCCGTACTGGGCTTTCAACGTTGTACGCACCGAGAGTAGAACGCGAAGTCGGACTCCGCCAGCAAGCCAAGTCTTACCTAACTTATTGTTCTGGCCCGCTGATCGGCGGATTCGGGTAACGTGCGCGGCTCATGTATCGGGGTCGGCAGGTTCCAGGCTCACGACGGTGGCGGTGTCGAGTTCCTGTCGGGAGGTGTCCTTGAGGTCGACGCCCGAGCGGCCCAGGGCGCGCGCTCCGGCAACGAGGGCGGCGGTGACCGCGGCGGCCGCGGCGTATCCGAGTCCGTCGGGTGGGTGGATGTTGGAGATGCAGTTGCGGTCGGCGTCGGTGCGTCCTACCTGCGGCCGGTGCGTGAGATAGATGCCGAGACTGTCGGCGACGGACAGTCCGGGTCGTTCCCCGATGATCACGATGAGCGTCGTCACGCCCAGAGCGGCACCGATGTGGTCGCCGAGGGCCACGCGGGCCTGGGTGGCGATGACGGGCGGTGCGATCGTGTATCGGCCATCGAAGGCATCCAGAAGTGCGGAGATCATGCCGTGGGCGTGGTCGACGAGTGCCCGCGGCGACAGCCCGTCCGCCAGGACGATGCCGATATCGCTCGGCGACGCGGGCAGTTCGGTGCCGTCCGCCGGTTGTCGCCCGAGGTCCGGGCGGCGCAGGTATTCGCCGCGGGTGCGGGCCTTGCTGGCCACCCGGAGCGGGTCACCCAGTCCGAGGTCGGCCAGTGTCGGCGCGAACGCGTCGACGTCGAGCGGATCGTGTACGGCGTCACGTGCGGCGGCATGGGCGGCGGCGAACTCCAGCACCCGGGTGGTGGGCAGCGAGTTGCCGGCCCGGCCCAGCCCGATGCGGGCCTGGGTGGTCAGCCTCAGGTCGGCCCACACGTCGTGGGCGGGAGTGGTCTCGCGGGGCGCGTTCATGGCGCCGTCAGCGCGAGTAGGGGTGAGGTGGCCGGATCCACCGGGAGGATGCGACCGTCTGCGTCCGCCATTCCCAGACCGGCCAGCCAGGCCTCGAATTCCGGTGCCGGCCGCAGTTTGAGTGCCTGCCGGACGTACAGCGCGTCGTGGAACGACAGGCTCTGGTAGCCGAGCATCACGTCGTCGGCGCCCGGTACGGCGATCACGAATGCCGCCCCGGCCACCCCGAGCAGGGTGAGCAGGGTGTCCATGTCGTCCTGGTCGGCCTCGGCGTGATTGGTATAGCAGACGTCCACGCCCATCGGCAGGCCGAGGAGTTTGCCGCAGAAATGATCTTCGAGTCCGGCGCGGATGATTTGTTTACCGTCGTACAGATACTCGGGTCCGATGAATCCGACGACGGTATTGATCAGCAGTGGTTCAAGCGCGCGGGCCAGACCGTAGGCGCGGGTTTCCAGCGTTTGCTGGTCGACGGGTTTGCCGCCCGTCCCCAGGTGCGCGTGCGCCGACAGTGCCGAACCCTGCCCGGTTTCCAGGTACATGACGTTGTCGCCGACGGTGCCCCGCTTGAGTGACCGCCCGGCCTCGTTGGCCTCCAACAGCATCGGCACCGTGACGCCGAAACTGCTGTTGGCGGGTTCGGTCCCGGCGATCGACTGGAACACCAGATCCACCGGCACACCCTGGGAGATCAGGTCGACTGTGGTGGTGACGTGGGAGAGCACACACGACTGCATCGGGATCGAGAACCGTTGGCGGATGTCGTCGAGCAGATGCAGGAGATCGGCTGTGGCGTGCGGCGAGTCGGTGGCCGGGTTGATGCCGATGACGGCGTCGCCACAGCCCATCAGCAGCCCGTCGAGGGTGGCGGCGGCGATGCCGCGCGGATCGTCGGTCGGGTGATTGGGTTGCAGGCGTGTCGCGATCCGGCCCGGCAGCCCGATCGTGGTGCGGAACGCCGAATGCACCCGCGCCGCCGACGCCACCAGAATCAGATCCTGATTGCGCATGAGTTTGCTTGTGGCCGCCACCATTTCGGGTGTCAGGCCGGGGGAGACGGCATCGTAGCGGGCGGCGGCGTCGTCGAGGGTGGCCGTTTCGAGCAGCCAGTCCCGGAAAGCGCCGACGGTCAGATGCGATATCGGCGTGAATGCCTCACGGTCGTGGGTGTCGATGATCAGCCGCGTCACCTCGTCGGTTTCGTACGGCACCACCAGTTCTTCCAGAAATGTCGCCAGCGGGACATCGGCCAATTGCCATGCGGCAGATGCCCGTTCGGCGTCGGAGGTGGCGGCGCACCCGGCGAGTTGATCCCCGGATCGCAATGGGGTCGCCTTCGCCATGAGTTCGACTATGCCGTCGAACTCATAGGTGGTTCCCGAAATGGTCTGCGTGAACTTCACCGCACGTCTTCTTCAGCTTCGGCGAGTGCGGCGAACTCCTCGTCGGGGGAGTTGGCGACGAGCCGGTGCCGCGAGTACACCGCAAAATACAGCATGAAGGCGGCGAACACCGCCAGACACCAACTGGCCGCCTTGACGTCGACAAGGAAGGTGGCGATGACTGCGATCACGGCGATGACCAGCGCGAATCCGGTGGTGACGACCCCGCCCGGAGTGCGGTAGGGCCGGGACATCTCGGGTTCGCGGACGCGGAGCACGATGTGGCTCACCATCATCAAAACGTAGCTCAGCGCCGCGCCGAATACCGCCATATTCAGCAGCAACGCACCCTGACCGGTCAGTGACAATGCGAATCCGATGATGCCGGGCACGATGAGTGCCAGCGTCGGAGCTTTGCGGCTGTTGGTCACCGACAGCACCGGCGGCAGATAGCCCGCCCGCGAGAGCGCGAACAACTGCCGCGAGTAGGCGTAGATGATGGAGAAGAAGCTCGCGATCAGACCGGCCAGGCCGATGTAGTTGACGATCTTGGCCGCGGTACCGTCCCCGAGCGCCTCCACCAGCGGGTTGCCTGACCCTGACATCTCCGACGCGCCGCCGGCCGCCGTGGTCAGGATCAACACGGTGACGCAGGAGATCAGCAACACCGAGATCGCCGCTATGATGCCGCGCGGCACATTCTTCTCCGGATTCGCCGTTTCCTCGGCCGCCAGCGGAACCCCTTCGACGGCAAGGAAGAACCAGATCGCGAACGGGATCGCAGACCAGATGCCCATGTATCCGAACGGGAGGAATTCCGATGCGCCCACAGCGTCAGTCGCGTCGATGTTGGTGAGGTTCGCGCCGTCGAAATGGGTGAGTGCCGCGATGGCGAAGACCACCAGACCCACCAGGGCGATGGCCGTGATCACGAACATCACCTTGAGAGCTTCACCAACACCACCGAGGTGAATACCGATGAAGATCGCATAAGCAACCAGATACACCCACCAGCCGTCGGTGATCCCGAACAGGTCCAGTGATTCGACGTACGCACCGATGAATGTGGCAATGGCCGCAGGCGCGATCGAGTACTCGATGAGAATCGCTGTGCCGGTGGCAAATCCACCCCACGGTCCGAGAGCGCGCCGGGCGAATGTGTAACCGCCACCGGCAGCCGGTAGTGACGAGGACAACTCCGCCATCCCGAGCACCAGCGCCAGATACATCGCGGCGATGACGATCGCAGCAATAGCCAGTCCACCGAATCCACCTTCGGCCAGACCGAAGTTCCAGCCTGAATAATCGCCGGAGATCACATAGCTCACGCCGAGCCCGGCCAGCAGCAACCAGCCGGCGCTACCACTCTTGAGCTGCCGTTTCTTCAGATAGTCAGCTGATTCGTCGTGGCTGTCGACGCCGCCGGCGAGATGATGTTCATGGTCGGGGACCGTCATGGCCGCCTCCGCACTGTGTCTCGTGGGTGCCCGCTCCGGGTCCCCGAAGCATATGACCGCCCAGAACTGTTCGCAGTGCGAGCGAAAACGGCCCGGGTCAGGCTGCGGTTCGGTGGCGCCGGATTGCGATGCCTGCCAATGCGATACCGACGACCACTATAATCATGCCGGCGACGAGCAAGAACGGACCGGCCATCACGCCCATGATCGTGACGTCGGAATCCTTGTAGATCACCTGTTGATAGGGGGAATCGTCGGCGGCGTCGGCAAAGACGAAATCGGACGAAATGGTCTGCGGAGCGATGATCATGGTCTGGATCGTAGTGAGGTAGCGGCCGTCATCGAGGCGCCCGGCGTAGAGGACGTGCCCCTGCTGTCGGCTGACATCGGCGTCCGTGCGCTGCTGACGATGATCAGTGAGCACATACAGGTCGACCATCTGGGTTCCGGTGGCCGCAACCGACATTCGCATCGGATAGACGAGTGTGTCCGAGTCGAACTCCAGGCGGATCGGGTCGAGCGGCCCGGACAATGCGTTCGGCGACGTGAGTTTGATCGCTACGAACGACCATCTTTCGGACACGTACGGTGCCAGCGCCGCACTCACGGCCGGCATGAGTTGGTAACCGTTGCCGGACAACCACTTTTGCAGGCCGGTCAGGTCACCGCCGGTGAGGGTGGTGATGTCGAGCGGGCCGAGTTGCACGCGGCCGACGACTTCGGGGCCGGAACCTCCCGCAGCGCTGCCCGGAGGTAGCGCACCGGCCCTGGCGCCGTCGTAGTCCGACGACCTCGACCACCAGTGTCGTCGCGTTTCGGTACGAGGTGCGCTGATCGCCTCGTATTTGTCGAACAGCGCCGAATCGCCCGCCGACACGGTGGCCGGTGCCGGAGTCGGAACGATCAGCGCCGCATCCGAACGTACCGACCGCATCGACAATCGCATGTCGATGGTTTCGCGTCGACCCGCCATCGACACGATCGCCGTCTCCTGACTGACCTGCGCCGCGGGGTCGTTGCTGGCGATCCCGCCGCATGCGCACGCCGACGCCGGTGACGCGATCAGCAGCGCCGGAACAGCGAGCAGAAGTGCCACGATGAGGCGCAGCAGGTGGGTTGACATGGCAAGCCCTTCGTCCGGCGAACGCATACCATCCCAGCAGACGCGGTGCTCCCGGTCACGCCGTCCGAACAGAAATCATTCGGTCGGCGCACCGGGAGCACTCGGTCACTTCAGGACCGGCGCGCCCATCGGCAATGCCGGGCCGCCGGTGGCCGTCGAGAGGGCGTCGACGGTCAGCAACACGATCAGGATCAACCGCGACGACAGGACCGTCGTGTGCTTCGCCGTGGCCGAGCGGGCACAGCCTTGTATTTCAGGGTGCGTCCGAGCCGGAACAGTACCGGTCCGGTTACAGGAAGAACCCGCCCGGGCCGCAGCGAACGGGCTTCGCTCGCTCAGGATCGAGTTCGTTGAGCAATACCTGGGTGACGTTCGGGTCGGCGATCATTCCGAGGTGACCGACCCGATCATTCGGGCACACATCCTGAATCCGGATATTGCGCACATTCGGCCCCGATGGCAGGAAGGCCACAGTGTGGGGGATCGCGAGTTCGTCATACTGGCTGACGATGTTCGAATACCGGACCGACGGATAGACGCGGGGAGACAACTTCGTGTACTCGGCGGGTGTGAGTAGCTGCTTGGTTGCCGGCACAATAAGTCCCACAACGTCTTTCCATCCCGGGACGAGCTTCATGATGTCGACCCAGAACGTTGGCGGATTGTTCGCCGCGGCCAGACCCACAACACGATGGACGTACCGCCATCCGTCGTTGTGTTTGAGATAGAACAGGTTGACGGTGCCGCCCTGGGAATGCCCGACGAGGTCGACCTTCTCCGCACCTGTCCAGTGGCGCACCTTCTCGACGAAGGCGGCGAGCTGCGCCGCAGAGGTGTACACGGAATCGAGTTCGCCGAAGTTCCTGATGTTGAACAGGCTCCCGACGGTCACCGTGTAGACGCAGTACCCACGGTTGGCCAGTTCGGGGCCGATGGCCTGCCAACTATTACTCTGGTTGGCGCCCGTGCCGTGCACGAGAATCACCGGCCGGGGATTTTTGGTGCTGCGGCATCCCGGCCGATTGGCACCGGGCGGCGGTGTGTCGGGTGAGAACGTCCCTGCCGTGAGCGTTCCGAGCAGGTTGTAACTGACGGGGTAGTGCGGTGCGGCGCTCACCGACTGTGCCGCCGCCGAACCAAGAACGACTGTCCCGACTACCAAGCACGCAAGAATTCGCCACCGCAACAGCTGTCGTGTACCCGAGCGCATATGCCCTCCCCGTTCACGCCTCTATATAGCCGTGAAGCGAGACGCTAACGCAGGCAGATCACAACCGTCGCGGCTTCGGCAATCCGGGATACGACTGTGACAGCGCCGGAAGTAGGTGGCCACCGCCCGGGGTGTCTCGCCGCCGGGCGGGATCAGCCGACGCTGACGCCTCGGTTTTGGAGCCATACCTGGGGGTTGATCTTGTTGCCGTTGGTGTCCCAGACCTCGTAGTGCAGGTGCGGGCCGGTGGATTGTCCGCGGTTGCCGACTGTGGCGATCTGCTGGCCGGCCTTGACCCGCTGACCGGCCGTCACGAAGCTCTGGTCGACATGGCCGAAGACGCCGGTGGTGCCGTCGTCCTGCCGGACCCGAACCCACTGGCCGAAGCCGGATGCGGGACCGGATTCGAGGACGGTGCCGTCGGTGACGGCGTAGATCGGAGTGCCGATCTCGTTGGCGATGTCGACGCCGTAATGTACGACGCCCCAGCGTGCGCCGTAGCCGGAGGTCACGACGCCGTGGACCGGCTTCACTGCGGTGTGTTTACCGGGATTGGGCAGGTAGTCGCCGGGAGTCGGCAGGGGATTGCCGGGAACCGGCAGTTTCCGGGGCAGCAGGTCGCGCAGGGCCTTGTCGACCGGTCCGGGCAGGTCTTTCAGCGCCTTGTCGACCGGTGCCGGGAGGTCCTTCAGGGTCTTGTCTATCGATGCGGTCAGATCCGCCACGCCCGGCAGTGACGCCAGCGATTGGAGCGTCGGCAGTGCGGGGTTCGCACTCGAGCCGGTCGTGGGGTTCGACGGCAGTTCCGCAGCCTGTGCCGCGCCGCCGGCGGCGAGTCCGATCGCTCCGGCGAGGGCCATGGTCGCACCCGCGACGGTGGTCACGGACGCCGTGGAGTTCTTGCAGACGCGGTGCTGTCCGGCCCGGCGGGCACTCGACGATGCGTCGGAGAGCAGCAGCGTCGTGACGGGAATCGAGGCAGGGGCGTTCAGGCGATGTTGTGGCACTGTATCGGTCCGCTCGTCGTTGGTAACAGTTTGATCTCGATGGAGACACGGTGAGATTACTACACATCACGAACGAAAGGGAAGGGTCCTGCAAGGTCGCGTGTTGCGCGTCCGAAGGGGGTTGCGTGAACGACCTCGGTTGCCGCTGAAATGGCTCGGTCGAGTGCTGAGATGGCCGGCTGACTTAGCTGCTGAACCCGGTTCCGGGATTGCCGGCAAACTCAGGCGAAAATATGGTGCCCTCGGTGAGACTCGAACTCACACTGGACGGGTTTTGAATCCGTTGCCTCTGCCAATTGGGCTACGAGGGCATCCTCGCGGGCCGGGTTGCGGCGCCGCGAGTGTCCACATTAGACGATGAGCCGGAAGCGTCGCCAACCGGTACTCTGCACGCATTGGCCAGGGTGGCCGCCCGGGGTGATCGGCCGGACACGGGGAGGATGTGCCTGCCGGGACCGGGGTTCGGTGAGGAGGAGATGTGACGGTGATTCAGGAAGCTCCGACGGACGGCGACACCCCCGCGACCACGCATCGGGTGCTGGTGGCCGAGGACGACTCCTTGATCCGGATGGATCTGATCGAGATGCTCCGCGAAGAAGGCTACGACGTCGTGGGGGAGGCGCCCAACGGACAGGTGGCGGTGGAACTGACCGAATCGCTCAAGCCGGATCTGGTGATCATGGATATCAAGATGCCGGTGCGCGACGGGATCGACGCCGCGAGTGAGATCGCCGCCAAACGTCTTGCGCCGGTGGTGATGTTGACCGCGTTCAGTCAGCGCGACTTCGTCGAGAAGGCCCGTGATGCCGGTGCGATGGCGTATCTGGTCAAGCCGTTCACCAAGGCCGACCTCGTGCCGGCCATCGAGGTGGCGGTCAGCCGCTACCAGGAGGTCAAGTCGCTCGAGACCGAGGTCGCGACGATGCAGGATCGGCTCGAGACCCGCAAGCTCGTCGAGCGCGCCAAGGGGCTGCTGATGGAGAAGCAGAACCTGAGTGAGCCCGAGGCGTTCAAGTGGATTCAGCGTGCGGCGATGGACCGGCGCACCACCATGAAGGCCGTCGCACATGTCGTCGTCGACACACTCGGTAAGCCGAACTGACTACACGCGCTCGTCCCACTGACCGCCCCGAAGCCTGGTGGGAACGTTAAATCTGTGCAACAGGGCGCCACGCCCGTGCGACTTTACCCGCAGAACCCACGCGTACAAGGCTGATTCGGGCTAAGTTTTCCGTCAGGTCTCTTCCGGACCTCTCGACGGTCACGTCGAGCGGCAAGAACTGAGAGGTTTCAGATATGCATCGTCGGATGACGACCGGTGCTCTCGCGGTGACGATGGCAGGCATCCTCGCCTTGTCCGCGTGTAGTTCCAAAGACGACGACTCCGATTCGGACACAGGTGCCGGCACCTCGACCGGGGCGAGTTCAAGCCTGACGATCGCGCCGTTGGCGCAGATCGACACCAAGGGCAACAAGGTGGAGGCGACGTCGGAGTCGGACGCCGAAAGCCCCGCGGGCGATGGCAAGGCCAAGTGCGACCCGACGACGATCGCGATGGCCGGTGCGCTGACCGGCGCCGATGCCGCGCTCGGCATCAACATCCGCAACGGCGCCCAGCTCGCCGTCGACGAGCACAACGCCGCCAACGCCGACTGCAAGATCACACTCAAGACCTACGACACCGAGGGTGATCCGCAGAAAGCCACCCAGGTGGCTCCGCAGATCGTCAACAACAAGGACATCGTCGGTCTGATCGGTCCCGCCTTCTCCGGTGAGACCAAGGCCACCGGCGGCGTCTTCAACCAGGCCGGCCTGGTGTCGGTGACCGCATCGGCCACCAACCCGGCACTCACCGACAACGGCTGGAAGACCTTCTTCCGTGGCCTGGCCAACGACGACGTGCAGGGCCCGGCCGTGGCCAACTACCTGACCGGCACCGCCGGCAAGGAGAAGATCTGCGTCGTCAAGGACGACACCGAGTACGGTGCCGGCTTCGCCAAGGCAGTGATCAAGACCCTCGGCTCCGCGAGCATCAAGAGCTGCGAGGGTGACGTCAAGAAGGGCGAACGCGACTTCTCGGCGATCATCTCGACCATCACCAACGCCAAGCCCGACGCCGTGGTCTACGCCGGCTACTACTCGGAGGCCGCGCCGCTCGCCGAGCAGCTCAAGCGTGCCGATCCGTCGATCACCTTCGTCTCCGGCGACGGTTCGAACGATCCGCAGTTCACCGCGCTCGCCGGCAGCTCCGCCAAGGGTGCGGTCCTGACCTGCCCGTGCGGTCCGGCACCGGACAAGTTCAAGGCCGCCTACGAGTCGAAGTTCAAGCAGGCACCGGGCGTGTACTCGGTCGAGGCCTACGACCTGGCGACGATCCTGATGAAGGGCATCGCCGAAGGCAAGACCACCCGCGCCGACCTGCTGGCCTACGTCAAGGGCTACAAGGGCACCGGCCTGGCACGTGAGTACGAGTGGACCCCGAAGGGCGAGCTCACGTCGTCGCTGATCTGGGTGTACGAAGTCAAGTAACGGCTACCGGTACACATGGTGCACCCGGGTGCGAGAATCTCGTCCCGGGTGCATCTGTGTGCCGACCACGACATTCCGGCTGAAAGGTACGCATGATCGCGTATTCGTTGGCCGAATCGACTTCGGTGGTCGCCTCGACCATCGGTTTCGATCTCGGCGCTCTGCGAGACGGATTCTGGACGCTGACGATCCAGGGGCTCGCCTACGGTTCCATCTACGCCCTCGTGGCAGTGGGCTACACGCTCGTCTACGGCGTGCTCAGGCTGATCAACTTCGCACATTCGG
>NZ_CALLZT010000035.1:0-9735 GCF_937858515.1 uncultured Gordonia sp.
GCGCCGCGTCCTCACCGAGGCCGTCGACGACGAACAGCGGCACCACCGCCACCCGCACCCCGAACGACGCCCAGCCGTTGGCGAAGTTGGACACCAGCACCGCCCGGTAGGCCCGATTGCGCCAGGCGGTGGCCAGCGCGACGGCGTCGCCGCCGGCCGGCGTCCCGGACCGCTCGCCACCGTCGTCGGCGCGCAGCTGGGTGGCCACCACCGCGGACGCGACGATCAGCGCGACCGCGTACACGACGAACGGCATCCGCAATCCGAAACCGACCAGCGCACTGCCGATCAGCGGGCCGGTGATGTTGCCGATCAGGAAACCGGCCGAGAAGTACCCCGACACCCGGCCGCGGATGTCGTCGGGTGCCATCCGGATGAGCAGACCCATCGCCGACACCGTGAACATCGTCGACCCGATACCGCCGAGACCACGGAAAACCAGTAGCTGCCAATAGTTTTGGGCGAACGCGCAGACCAGCGTGCTCATCGCGACGATGAGCAGCCCGATCAGGTAGATGCGGCGTTCCCCGACGATCGAGATCAACCGTCCCGCACCGGGTGCGAAGATCAGCCGCATCACCGCAAATGCCGACACGACGGCCGACGCGGCGGTGATCCCGACGTCGAAGCTGCGGGCGAAACTGGGCAGCGCGGGCGCGATCAGCCCGTAACCGAGGGCTATGACGACATTCGCCGACAACAGCACCCAGATGCCACGCGGAATGCGTCGCACTCAGACCCGTTCCGGCAACTGATCCAGCGCGGTCGCCGTCAGCGCGCGACCGATCTCGATCAGCTCGACCGCCTTGTGAAACTCCAAGGTACGGGCGGCTTTTCGCGGTATACGGATCAGCACGTCGGGCGGATGGGAGGCGGACTGATATCGGGCCAGCGCCTCCTGCATGATGTCGAGCGAGCGGGTGAGGACCTCCACCTTGCCCATCCGGGAGGGAGCCGCCGGATCGGACTCGGCGTCGGCGGGCACCACCTCGCGGCTGTCCGGCTGATCGAAATAGTCCAGGATCTCCACACCGAACCGGTCGCGGAAGGCCTTGACGAACTCGTTGTCGAGCAGGGGGGCCACATTGCGGCGCACCACACCGCCGACGAGGGAACCGCGCGAGGCCCCCTCCTCCGGTGTGAAATCGTTGCCGAGGATCACCCCGACCGTCACATCGCTGGGCACCGCGACGGTCGGCGCCACCGGCAGCGGGTCGAGGATGCCGCCGTCCCCGAGGATGCGCCCCTGATAGGTGTGCGGGCTGATCACGCCCGGGATCGCGATCGACGCGCGGATCGCGTCGACGAGACTGCCGCGCTGGTACCAGACCGACCGCCCGGCGGTGAGATCGGTGGCCACCGCGGTGAACGGCGTCGCCAGCTCCTCGATGGTGACCTCGCCCAGGATCTCGCGCACCCTGGCCACCACACGCTCGGCGCCGATCACCCCCGACTTGGACAACGACACGTCCATCAACCGCACCAGGTCGAGTTGGGTCAGCGTCGACGCCCAGTCGACGAACTCGTCGAGCTTGCCCGCGCAGTGCAGGCCACCGACCAGGGCACCCATCGACGACCCCGACACGGTGACGATCTCGTAGCCGCGATCGGCGAGTTCGGCGATCACCCCGATATGGGCGTAACCGCGGGCGCCGCCGCTGCCGAGCGCGAGCGCCACACGTGCGGGTTTGTACGTTTTCGGGACGTCGCCGGTTCCGTCGGACACCTGCGCCCCGGGCCGCGGCGACACGTCGTCGCCGGGCTGCTTCACCACAGCGCTACCCGGGCGCTTGGCCACCGCACCCGGGTGTCGCTGGGCTACTTCGTTACCACTTGCCCTCACCATGCGTCGAGACTATCGGGCGCGGCGAACGTGGCATCACGTACGCGCCACAAGTACGGGGACCTGCGCCTGATGCATGACCTTCTGGCTGGTCGAACCCAGCAGCAGACCCTTGAAACCGCCCCGGCCGCGGCTGCCGACGACGATCAGCGAGGCATCCTTACCGGCCACATCGAGGACGGCCTTGGCGGGCTCGTCGGGCAGGACCGCATGTTTGACGGTGACGTCCGGGTAGTCGGCCCGGTATCCCGCCAGCCGCTCGCCCAGCGCCTCCAGTGCCTCCTCGGACATCCGGATGATCTCATCGGTTTCGATGCCGTAGCCGTGCAGCGCGTCGGCGTCGAGTGGGGTCCAGGTGTGCACCGCGACCAGCGGCACACCGCGCAGCGACGCCTGCCGGAACGCCTCCGCCACGGCGACATCGCTCACCGGCGAATCGTCGACACCCACCACCACCGGTCCGTCGCCACCCGCGCCGGCGATGACCGCGACCCGGCCGTGTGCGTGCGCGGCGACGCTGGTGCTCACCGAGCCGAGGAACAGGCCGCGGAAACTTCCGAGCTGCCGGGTGCCTAGCACGATGGCCGACGCGTCCTTGCCGAGTTCGAGCAGCACGTGCGCGGCATCGCCATCGGTGATCGACGCCTGCACGGTGACCGGCGGCGCGGTCTCCTTGGCCACCGCCGCCGCGGCGTTCACTGCGTCGGTGGCGTCCTGGCGCACCGCCTCGATGACGTCCTGCGGGATGATCAGGCCCGGGGCGTAGTTGCTCGTCCGCACGTCGTAGACACCGATGATCTTCAGATCGGCACCCTCGAGCTCCGCTGTCCGGGCCGCCCAGCGCACCGCACCGGTCGATGCCTCCGATCCGTCGACGCCTACGAGGATCGCGTTCATGTGTGGCCTCACTCTCCGTTGATTTCTCAGCCTCACCGTCTATTCTCACCGCGCACCCGACCGGATGCCAGAGACATTGGTCCTGATCAGGGGCACTTTCCGGGCGCGTAGACTGGTACGGACGTTCATTCGGTGACCATGAAAGGAACAGGCGATGAACACGGGGCGACCGCAACATGGCGAGTCGGGAACCAGCCTCCGCCGGGCGGTGACCCACGGGATCATCACCGTCACTTTCGCGCTCGCGTGCTTCGCCGTGGCCGCACTGTCCTCGGGCGGGCTACGCACCACGATGATCGCCGTCGCCCCGGCCGTCATGTTCATCGGCGCGTTCGGTGCGCTGTGGATCACCTACCGCACGTGGCGCGCCGGGGGCCGCTGGCAGGTGTGGCAGGGCGCCTCCTGGTTTCTGCTCGCCGCCGCGGTGATGACGATGATGGCGACCGCACCTGCGCTTCTTGAGTGACCCGGCACGGCGCGGCACCACCGGCGAGACGCTATTCGGCGGCGCGCATGTCGAGGCTGATCTCCTCGGCGTCGAGCTGGGCCAGTTCGCGGGTGAGCAGTCCCGAACTGTAGACCCCGGACTCGCGGTGGCGCAGCAGAATCTCACGCTGTGCGGCGATGATGGCGCGGCGGATGCGGGCGTATTCGGCACCGATCTGCGCCGGGGACAACCTGGTGTCGTCGTCCTCGTCGTCGGCCTGCTTCTGCTCGTCGGTGCGTTGCGTCCACTGCACCACGCGGGCCCTCAGCGCCGGAGAATCCTGAACCGCCGGCGACGCGGAGATGACCTTGGTCGCGGCGATCGCCATCTCCCGGCGCAGCCGCGCCCGGCCCGCCGCCCGGTTCTGCGACATGTCCGGCAACTTGAGTCGTTTGATGAGCGATGGCAGCGTCCCGCCCTGCAACAGCAGGGACAGCGCCGCGACCACGAACGCGATGAGCACCAGCATCGGCCGCGAGTGGGTTTCGGCGGGCAGTGTCTGCGCGGCGGCGAGCGTGACCACACCACGCATACCGGCCCAGATGATGATCGTGGCCTCCGCCTTGCCCATCGGCGCGGCCAGCACGTAGTCGATGTCGGCCAGGCGCCGGGTCAGCCGCGAGTCGTACAGTGCGGCGGTGTCGGCGGACACAGTGCTCAGGTCTGCCTCGCCGAGGTCGCCCAGCCGCCGGCGGCGCAACCTCCGCCGCACGCCCGGTTTGCGCTTCGCGGAGCGCTCGGCCTGCCCGAACTCCAGCCTGCGCGCATGTACCGCCTCGCTCGCGTCGGCAAGGTACTCACGCTGATCGGATCGCCGGCGTGCCTTGTGGCCGAGCCACCACACCAGCGGCACCACATACAGTGCCCGGATCACCGTCACCACCAACAGCGCCGCGACGCCGACAGCGATCGCGGCATGGACACCGGTGTGGTCCCGCTGCACGTCTTTGACCAGGCCGTACAGCTCCAGACCCATGATCAGGAACACGCCACCCTCGAGGATCAGCTCGATGGTCCGCCAGTTCTGCCGGTCGGAGAAGCGATGCTGCGGGGTGAGGTACTTGACCGCGCCCGTGCCGGTGACGAGCCCGGCGGTGACGGCCGCGACCAGGCCGGAAGCGCCCAGCTCCTCAGCGGGCAGATACGCCAGGAACGGCACCGTGAAAGAGATCGCGGTGTTCACCGTCGCGTTGCGCACCAGCGCCCCCACCCGCAGGTTCACCACACCCACCACAGCGCCGATGATCACGGCCCCGACGACCGCGCCCACGAACTCGCCCGCCACACCGGCGAACGACACCGGCGCCGCAGCCGAGGTGGCGGCGACGGCCGCGCGCATCAGCACCAGTGCACTCGCGTCGTTGAGCATGCTCTCGCCCTCCAGGACCGCGATCACCCGGCTCGGCGCCCCCACCCGTTTGGCTATCGATGTGGCCACCGCATCGGTGGGGCTGACGATAGCGCCGAGCGCGATACCCGTCGCGATGCCGATACCGGGGATCAGCCAGGCGAAGAAGAAGCCCAGCCCTACTGCACTGACCAGCACCAACAAGAACGACAACGCGCTGATGGTGCCCAGCTCACGGCGAAAGTCCATCGCGGGCATCGACACCGCCGCCGAGTACAGCAGGGGCGGCAGCACACCGACGAGAATCCATTCGGGATCGAGTTCGACCTCGGGGACCATCGGAAGGATGCCGATGATCGCACCTGTCACCACGAGGATCAGAGGCGGCGAAATCCGGATACGGGGACCGATCTCCTGTGCCAGGGCCACCACGAGCACCCCGATGACGACGACGAGAATCTTCTCCATCGCACCATCATTCCAGTGCGTCCGGAGGCCCGTTGGTCACGAAGGCACATCAGGTGCCGGGCCGGGCTCGCAGAACCGTCGTCATGCTTCTAACGTTGGTCGGGTGTCCGTCCGGCGTGAAGGGAGATGACCAGTACCGATGAACACGATGTTCTCGCGACTGGACTACATCGACGCCGCGCGCCGGGTCGGCGACCAGTTCGTCGAGCTGACCTCGATGCTCCCCGACCACGACCTCCCACTGACCGACAATCCGTCTCTCGGCGTCCACCAGTGCGTCAATCAGGTAGCCCGCACCCCGTCGTGGCTGCTCGCGCTGGCCACCGACGCCGCGTCCTGGTCGGGTGACCCCGCCGAGATGCCCACCCACGACCCCCGGGCTATCGACTCGACGCGCACGCGCAGCATCCCCGCCTGCGTGCATCAGTTGCGCACCGATCTCGACGTACTGCTCGACACCGTCAAACATATGAGCGCCCAGGTGGCGTGCGCGGTGCTTCCCGACGGCAGCAAAGTGCGCTGCGACGCCGCGTTGGGCATCCTGATCGGCGAACTGCTGATCTGGGGCCACGACATCGCCCGCACGGTCCGGGCGCCGTGGCACATTGACCGCGACGACGTTCCGCTGGTGGCCCGTGGCCGTCATCAGGTGCTGGCCGGCTGGCTCAACCCGGATACCTGCCGCGGCCACACCGCGACGTACGACCTCCGGCTGCGCGGGACCGACGAACGGTATGTATACGAGTTCACGGACGGCAAGCTGGCCGTCAATCCGCCCGATCCGCGTCCCGCGGACGCGCACATGCGGATCGACCCGGCCCCCGCACTGCTGATCGCCTACGGCCGGTATTCGACGACCCGGGCGGTGCTGACCGGGCATGCGGTGGTCTGGGGCCGGCGTCCGTGGCTGCTGCGGTCGATGCCGGCCAAGTTGCGCACCCAGATCGACCGCAACCGATAGCACCGTGCCCGTCCGGAAAGGTCTTGGGGAAGGGACCTTTCCGGACGGGCACGGTGCCAGGGCATGTCCTGGCGGTTGCTCGATCTATCCGTTGCGCGCTCCGGTGCCACGGGGCGATCCACCACGGGACGATCCGCCGCGCGAGGCACCACTGCGGGAAGCACCACCGCGCGCGGTTCCGGCGCGGGTACTCGCGCCGGTGCCGCGTGATTCGCCGCTGCGGGTGCTGCCGGCGCGCGTTGCACCCGAGCGGCTACCGCCGCGCCGTGCCTCGCCTCGCGATCCGTTGTCGGCGCCGCCCCGGCCGGTACCGGTCCGCCCCGCACCGCCGCGGCCACCGCCACGCGCGGGGCGAGACGACTGACCGGGTCGCGAGTTGTGGGTAACCTGCTGCACCGGTTGCGGTTTCACGCGGGGGGCGCGTTCGCCGACGAGTTCGTCGACCGCGGCGCTGCGGGCGTCAGCAGGCTGTGGACGCACAGAGATCTTGGCCTTGCGCAGCAGCTGCGCCACGTCGCGGCGCTGCTCGGGCAAGCAGACGGTCACGACGTCGCCGGAGCTGCCGGCGCGAGCGGTGCGGCCCGAACGATGCAGGTACGCCTTGTGTTCGGCGGGCGGGTCGACGTGGACGACGAGTTCGATGCCGTCGACGTGCACGCCGCGGGCGGCGACGTCGGTGGCCACCAGCACCCGGACACTGCCGTCGGCGAACGCCGAAAGGTTCCGGTCACGCTGGGGCTGCGACAGATTACCGTGCAGATCGACGGCCGGGATGCCGTCGGAGGTCAGCTTCTTGGCCCACTTGCGGGCCTGATGCTTGGTGCGGGTGAACAGGATCCGCCGGCCGCTGCCCGAGGCCAGTTCGGCCACGAGGTCGTTCTTGCGGTCGGGGGCCACCTCGAATACGTGGTGGGTCATCGCGGGCACCGGCGAGGACGCCTCGTCGACCGAATGCAGCGTCGGCGAATGCAGGAACTTGCGGGCCAGGACGTCGACGCCGTTGTCCAGGGTTGCCGAGAACAGCAGCCGCTGGCCGTCGGCGGGGGTGGCCTTCATGATGCGGGTCACGCCGGGCAAAAAGCCCAGGTCGGCCATGTGGTCGGCCTCGTCGAGGACGGTGATCTGCACCTTGTCGAGCCGGACGATGCCCTGGCCCATCAGGTCTTCGAGACGGCCGGGGCACGCGACGACGATGTCCACGCCGCGCCGGAACGCCTCCACCTGACGGCCCTGCTTGACGCCGCCGAACACGGTGGTGACGACGAGGTTCTCGGTCTGCGCCAGCGGGCTGATGGCGGCGGCGATCTGGGTGGCCAGTTCGCGGGTGGGGGCCAGGATCAGACCGGTCGGCGCGCCGGAGGTGCGGCGAATCCGGCCTTCGGCCTTGGCCTGGGCCAGTCGGGCGACGACGGGGATCGAGAATGCGAGGGTCTTGCCGGAGCCGGTCTTGCCGCGGCCGAGCACGTCGCCGCCGGCGAGGGTGTCGGCCAGGGTGGCCGCCTGGATCTCGAAGGCTTCTGTCTTCCCTTCTGCGGCAAGTACTTTCACAAGACTTGCGGGCACGCCGAGGGATTCGAATGTCGTGGTCAAAGTATGTGCTTTCACTATCTGGACACGCCTACGACGCCCGGTTCTGAGCGGAGGATGTCAATGGGCGAACACGCGGGCTTGCGAGCTCGTTCGCCGTACGAAAGTCTGGTGGCGGGTTGATCACCCGCAACGAAGCGTTCTACGACGCGTTGCCGCACCGTGGCGCGGACACTTCGTCCTACACTACCCGCCGGTAACCCCGGCGGCCAACCGGTTTTGTGGTGACCTCGCCCACTGTGCGCGTGCGCACTGGGCCCCGAGGCCGTGGCGCTCACCACCGCCCAGGCCGAGCCGACCAAATCCCGTGCCATGTACGTGATAGCCGGGGTCGCGGTGCTCATCACCTGGCCGCTGGGTGCGCTGCTGGGCAGCGTCGTCGGCCAGATCGTCGCCGACCCGGCGGCTTTGGGCCTCGCCGCCGCATTCCCCGCACTACTAGGTGCACAACGGCGTCAGCGGACGACGGCCGGGTGGGTGCAGCTGTCGGGGATCGCGACGAGGGAGCACGGGACCGGCGAGCGGGTGGGGCGATAGCCGAGTGCGACGCCGCGTGCCTTCGTGATCTGCCGGTATGCGGCCACGGCATCCGTCGGCCGCCTGGTCAGCGCCGGATCACCCTGCACATCAACCGAATACAGTCCGAATCGGGGCCGGTAGTCGCCCCATTCGTAGTTGTCGGTGATGCTCCAATAGTTGAACGAGACCACCTTGATGCCGTCCTGCTTGGCGCGCTGTACCCAGTAGATGGTGTCGCGCAGATGGTCTCCGCGTTGATAGCCATCGGGCCGAATCCCGTTGGGAGCGCCCGCCATTCCGGCCTCGATGATGCGGATCGGTTTTCCCGGATACCTCTTGGCCAGATGCCGCAGCACGTAGTAGATGCTTTCGGGTGCCTGGGTGGCCTTCCACAGTTCACCGGTGATCGCGTTGGCCGTGGACACGTCGGTGACCGAGATCGAGTAGTAGTTGTCGACGCCGACGAAATCCATACTGTCCCGAAGCCGTTCCGGAAACAGCCCTTCCAGCCACGATCCGAGGCCGGGCACCGGGAAGTAGGCGAGGTTCGTCGACACCTCCGCGCGCGGCTGTACTCGGTGAATGTGTCGGTAGAGGCGGCGGTGGGCGTCGATGATCCCGTCGACCATCCGGCCCGCGTTCTCGGGGCGGGTGCCGCCGTACATGAGTTCGCGCCGAACGTACTCGGTCGGTTCGTTGAACGTGATCCACAGCGGATCGGCCCACTCGTACCTGTCGACGACCCGCTCACCGAAGGCCACCAGATCGTCGGCCATGCCGGACCGATTCCAGCCACCACGATCGACTTCCCAGCCCGGATGCACCCAGTGGTTGAGGGTGATCATCGGCCGCATCCCGGCGTCGACGATCGCCCGGATCACCCGGTCGTAGAACGCCCACCCGGCATCGTCGTACCGTCCGGGCGACGGCTGCACCCGCGCCCACTCGACGCTGGTGCGGTAAATCTCGACACCCAGCGACTTCGCCCGCGCGATGTCCTGGGCATACCGGTGATAGAAGTCGACACTGTTGCCCACCTTCTGCTCGACCTTGCCCTGATCGCCGTACCGCACCCAGTTCGAGTCCCGGCTGTACCCCTCGGACTGGAACCCGGCCTGCGCCACCCCGAACTGAAAATCGGCCCCGAGCGACGGCACCGCCGCATCCGCCACGGGCGCCCGGCACACCAGCCCGACCAGCGTCACCGACAGCACCATCCACATCAACCGCACACCCATCCCCCGGTTGTATCGTGCCCCGCTCCCGGACCCGACCGGTTTGGAAAGACTGCCGCCAAGGCTGCTAGAGTGGCACACGGTCAACCGCATCGCGGTTGCCCGGGGCTATGGCGCAGTTGGTAGCGCGACTCGTTCGCATCGAGTAGGTCAGGAGTTCGATTCTCCTTAGCTCCACCGAGAAACCCGCAGGTCACAGGCTTGCGGGTTTCTTCGTATCACTGCCACCACATCGCCGGTACGCAGTGGGTACGAGGCATTTTCAGTAGCCGCCGGAATCTTGGCATAGTGCGCGGGTACGGCGCAGTACCGGTCACCTTCCGAACGACCTCCATCTAGTACTACAGCCGTAGATCGGGAGTGGTGACGATCACGCGTGTGTTTACGCTG
>NZ_CALLZT010000036.1:0-12061 GCF_937858515.1 uncultured Gordonia sp.
CGAGGTCGTCGAGTTCCTGGCGCAGCCAGCCGATCTTGACGGTGGTGCCCTCGATCCGGCGTCCCGGAGCAACACTCGCCTCACCGGCGAGCGCTCGTAGCAGCGTCGTCTTGCCCGATCCGTTGACCCCGACCAGACCGACGCGCTCACCCGGCGCCATCCGCCAGGTGAGGTCGTCGAGAAGTACTACACCGCTTGGTGTTTCGAGGTGTGCGTCCTCGAGTTCGATGACCACGCGGCCCAGCCTGCGGCGGGCGAAGGCCGACAGGGTGACCGTGTCGCGGGGCGGCGGGACGTCGGCGATCAGCTTCTCGGCGGCCTCGATCCGGTAGCGTGGCTTGGACGTTCGTGCCGGCGGCCCGCGACGCAGCCACGCGAGTTCCTTGCGGGCGAGGTTACGGCGGCGTTCCTCGGCGGCGTCGGAGAGCCGGACCCGTTCCGCGCGCGCGAAAATCCAGTCGTTGTAACCACCTTCGTACTCGTCGACGCGGCCCGAATGCACCTCCCAGGTACGGGTGGCGACGGTGTCGAGGAACCAGCGGTCGTGGGTGACGACGATCAGCGCGCTGCGCCGGGCCACCAGATGCTCGGCCAGCCACTGCACGCCCTCGATGTCGAGGTGGTTGGTGGGCTCGTCGAGGATCAGCAAATCAGCGTCGGAGATAAGCGCGGCGGCCAGGCCGACGCGGCGCCGCTGCCCACCGGAGAGTTCGTCGACGCGGCGATCGAGCAGGGCGTCGATACCGATACCGGCGAGGATGGCACGCACCCGGGCGTCGCCTGCCCACTCGTGCTCGGCCACGTCAGCACCGACCACAACCTCGGAAACAGTCGCGCCTGCGGGCAGTTCGCCACGCTGGGTAACCGTCTCGACGCGGATGTCGCCGGCCCGCGACACCCGCCCGCTGTCGGGTTCGGTGATGCCACCGAGAATCTCCAGCAGGGTGGTCTTGCCGCCGCCGTTGAGGCCCACGACCCCGATGCGCTGCCCCTCGTGCACACCGAGGCTGACGGTGTCCAGCAGATGCTTGATGCCGAAGCTCTTGCTGACTCGGTCGGCGTTGATCAGGGCCGTCGGGTTGGAGGGTGCCACCCGAAGACGATAGCTCACCCCGGCCGGTGACCCTGAGCCACAGATGTCACCGTGGTACCCGGACCTCAAGAACTGCGGTCTGACCGTCGTCACTGAGACGCACCCGGCAATCAAGTCCTCGATCAGCGGCATGGGGAAGTGCCGCCGTGGCCTGGTCCCGGTGACATTCGAGCAGCATCACCCCGCGGACAGAGCACCAGCGCCGGGCGCCGTCGATCAGCCCGCGCACCGCGTCGAGGCCGTCGGGGCCACCGTCGTGACTGTCTGCGGGTTCGTGATCGGTGGCCTCGGCGGGCAGTAGATCCCGCAGCGTGCCGGGTACGTAGGGCGCGACGGCCGCCATCACGTCCACCGATCCGAGGACACCCGCGCGGCGCAGGACCGCGTCCATCTCGCCGGGCAGCGCGGCGCGTTCCACCCGCACGGCCGCCGGCAGGTTGCGCCGGGCGTGCGTCAGCGCCGCCGGACTGTGATCGACGACGATCAGCTCCGGCGCCCGCGCATCGACCCCGGCAGCGATCACCGACGCGATCGGCGCGACGCCGCAGTACGCCTCAACCACAACAGGCTGTTCACCTGCGTCGCGAACCGCGTCAAGGGTCGACGAGGCGAGGAACACCGACCGCTGACGCGGGATGAACACCCCCGGCCCGACCGACAGCCGGAGCCCGGCGAACTCCACGTACCCGACGATATGTTCGGGCGGCTCACCGAGTTCGCGCCGACGGACCAGCGTTTCGAGCAGATCTGCGTCGAGCACTCCGTCGCATATCGCGGCGTCGGTGAGGATGCGTGCCTCGTCCTCGGCGAATACGCAACCCGCCCGCCGCAGCCGCGCGGCGAGTTCGGTGACATCGCACGCCCGCGGCTCAGCCGTGATCGACCACCCTGGCACCGGGCACCGGACCGACGGCCACCCGCACGCCGCGCGCCACCCCGGCGCCGGCGAGTTCGGCGGCCACCGCGACTGCCGACTGCTGGTCGGCACAGAGGAACGCGCACGTCGGACCGGACCCGGACACGATGCCGCCGAGCGCCCCGGCCTCGGTTCCGGCGCGCAGTGTCCGGCGCAGCACGGGTTTGATGCCGAGTGCGGCGGGCTGCAGGTCGTTGTACAGCAGCGGTGCGACCGCGCGCGGGTCTCCCGTGGCCAGCGCGGCAAGCAGTTCGTCGGGTGGTGCGGGATCATCGAGCGCGGCACGGGCCTCCCGCAGCCGGTCGAGTTCGGCGAACACCTTCGGTGTGGACAGGCCGCCGTCGGCCAGGGCGAGCACCCAGTGGAACTCGCCACGCGAGAGCACGGGCACGAGTCGTTCCCCGCGGCCGGTTCCCAGCGCGGTACCGCCATGCAGCACGAACGGCACATCCGAGCCCAGCCCGGCGGCGAGCTCGGACAGTGCGGCGCGGTCGATGTCGAGTTTCCAGAGTTCGGCGGCGGCGACGAGTGTTGCGGCCGCATCTGCGCTGCCCCCGGCCATACCGCCGGCGACGGGGATCGCCTTGTCGATGTCGATGGCCAGCCCGGAGCCCCGGTTGGCCCAGGCCGCGAGTGCGACCGCCGCACGATAGGCGAGATTGGTGCGGTCGTCGGCGACGAACGCGGCGCCCTCACCGTGGGTGTGCACCGACAATGCGGGAGCGGTGCGCACCGTGATGTCGTCATGCAGTGACAATGCCTGAAAGACGGTGACCAGGTCGTGATAACCGTCGGGCCGTCGGGGACCTACCCCCAGGTGCAGATTGACCTTGGCCGGTGCACGCACGGTAACCGGCGACGGGACCACGGACAACGACGCACCTGACACGACTACAGAGGTTAGTGGTCGGGTACGACAGGCACCTGAGCGAGGCGGACAAAATCGGCCACCGACAACTTTTCACCCCGGATCTGCGGATCGATACCGGCCGCACGCAGTCGGCGTTCAGCCTCCGCCGCGCTACCCGCCCAGCCCGCGAGCGCCGAGCGCATCGTCTTGCGGCGCTGCGCGAACGCGGCGTCGATCACCTCGAACACCTTCTTGCGCAGACCGTCGTCGGCGGGGTAGACGGCGGTCCGCCGGATGCGGACGAGTCCGGATTCGACCTTCGGTTCGGGCCAGAACACGTTGCGGCCGACCGCGCCCGCCCGGGCCACGTCGCCGTAGTAGCGGGCTTTGACGCTGGGCACCCCGTAGATTCGGCCACCCGGGTCTGCGGCCAGCCGGTCGGCGACCTCCGCCTGAACCATCACCAAAGCGGTTCTGATACTGGGTAATTCGGCCATCAGGTGCAGCAGTACGGGGACCGCCACGTTGTAGGGCAGGTTTGCGACCAGTGCCGTCGGCTCGGGCAGGTCGGCGCGGCTCACGGACATGGCATCGGCGGTGATCACCTCAAACCGATCGGCCTGTCCCGGCGCCCGCTCGGCGATGGTACGCGGTAGACGGTCGGCGAGTTTCGGATCGATCTCGACGGCCACCACACGCCCGGCTTCGGCGAGTAGCGCCAGGGTCAGTGAGCCCAGTCCCGGTCCGACCTCCAGAACGACGTCGTCGGGACCGATACCCGAAGCCGCCACGATCCGCCGGACGGTGTTGGCGTCGTGCACGAAGTTCTGGCCGAGCGTTTTTGTGGGCCGCACCCCGAGTTCGGTGGCCAGTTCACGGATCTGCACCGGTCCGAGCAGGGCAGGCGCCCCGCCGGTCACGGGTTCAGGGGCGTTCAGTTCAGGCCCAGCTTGGACGAGCACGACGGCCACGCACCCCAGCCCTGAGCGGCCTGGGTCTTGGAGGCGATGGCGATCTGTTCCTCACGGGTGGCCAGGTCGGCGCGGGGGGCGTATTCCAGGCCGCCCCAGCGTTCCCACGTGTTCTGGTCGAACTGGACACCGCCGTAGAATCCATTGCCGGTGTTGATGGCCCAGTTTCCGGTGGCCTCACACTGGGCGAGCTGGTCCCAGACCGAGCCTGCCGCGACGTACGGCGCGCCGTCCTTGGTACCGATCCGCACCGTGGCCGGAACCGGCTCGGTGACGACCGTCGAGCCGAGCTTCTCGCGCTCAGTGACGGTGCCGTTGACGATGGTCAGCCGGTAGGTGACCTTCGAGGTGCCCGGTTTGCCCTCGTCCTCGACCACCTTGCGGTCCTTGACCAGCGTCGGGTCTTCCTTGGTGACGGGGGTGGCGCTGAACTTCTCGGTGACCGTCGACTCCTCGGTGCGAATCCGAGTGACGACGATCCGCATGCCCGGGCGGATCGGGGTATTGGGGGCCGGCTTGACCTTGTCGAGTCCGGTGAGCGGCTTGCCGGTGCCCTTGAGCACGTCAGCGACGGTGCGGGCGGCGACATTGGTGCGGAACGTGTTGGTGCCGTCGGTGACGCGAACCTTCTTGGGGAGCGTCACCTGCACCAGCCCGCCGGTGAGCGGGACGCTGTCGGCGCCGAAGTTCTGGGGGTGGGCGAGGGCGTCCTCGTAGCCGTTCTCATCGAGGATCTCGCGCACGTTGGTGGCGGTGGTCTCGACGGTCGACGTCTTGCCGTCGATGTTGAGGGTGAGCGTCTTGTGCCGGTTGTAGACGATGGTCTGACCGGCCTTGACGTCCTCCGTCAGGCCCGGCAGCACCTCGTCGGCGTCCGAGGGGCGGTATCCCTGCTCACGCAGCACGCGGTCGACGGAGAAGGCCATGGTCGAGATCTGCTGGACCTTGCCGTCGACGGCGAGGGTGATGTCCTTGTGCGAGGTGATGCCGACGACACCACCTGCCATCACGGTGAGCAGAGCTGCACCGGTGGCCACGCGGGCCGCTTTCGAAGTGGACTTGCGGATGTGAAGCAGGGCAGACATGTTACGAATTCCTCGTCGACAACAGATCGGCCACGTACCGGTGTCACCACTCCGGACGGTCACAACGGGAGCTGTGCCGGGAAGCCCGGGAACGTGGGGCTGAACCTCTTGATTACGATACGATAACGAACAGAGTTGCCTAGCGCAAAGGTATGCCGTAAATCCGGCGGGCATTGGCCCCCAGAATCGCCGCGAGTTCGTCCTCCCCTACGCCACGGGTCCGCGCGATATCTCGTGCCGTGTACGGCAGGCAATACGACTGATTTGGCTGGCCACGGTAGGGATGCGGGGTCAGGAACGGCGCATCGGTCTCCACCAGGAGCTGGTTGTCGGGCACCAATTCGGCCGCCGCGCGCAATTCTCCGGAGTTGGCGAAGGTCACAGTTCCGGAGAAGCTCAGAACGTACCCACGGTCGATACATTCGCGTGCAACGTTTCGGTCACCGGAGAAGCAATGCATGATCACGGTCTCCGGCGATCCTTCGGCCGCCAGGACGTCGAGCAGGTCGGCGTCGGCGTCCCGGTTGTGGATCATCAGCGGCTTGCGCAGCCGCTTGGCGAGGTCGATATGCCAGGCGAATGCCTCGTACTGCTGCTCCTTGGTGGCACAGGATTCGGACTTGCCGATCCAGTAGTAGTCCAGGCCGGTCTCCCCCACCGCAACCACCCGGTCGTCGCCGGCCATCGTCTCCAGTTCCGCGCGGGCGGCGTCATCGAGTTCACCGGCGTGCGTCGGATGGAGCGCGACCGCCGCATACACCCGCTCGTCCCAGTGCGCCGCCTGATGCGCCCACCGCGCGTCGACGATGTCGTCGGCAACGGTCACCACCGCCTCGACGCCCACCGCGGCGGCACGGTCGACGATGGCCCGCACAGTCTCGGGGTCCCGCCCGCCGCACGCCGCCAGATGTGTATGCGCGTCGATCAGCCCGGCCAGCGGCGCCGGGTCGGGCGGCGGCTGCTTCCGCAACCGCTTGCGCGCCGCCTTGTTGCTCTCGGTCTCAGGCTTGCTCTCGGCCGGGGCGTCGTTCACGGAGACCACCTTGACACAGCACCGGACTCAGAGCGCGACCGTCCCATCGATGACGCCGTCACCGCACGCTGCGGACGAGGAGAACGGTCAGGCCGCCGAGGATGCCGAGGACGGCCGAGGCGATGAACAGGCCGGTGAAACCGCCGGTGGCCTCGACTACCAGCGCGCCGACGAGGGGGCCGAGCGCCTGAGGTACGGCCATCGCGATGTTCATGATCCCGAGGTCCTGGCCGTTGTGGTCGGGGTCGGGCAGCACCTGGGTCGCCAGTGCCTGATCGACGCCGAGGAAGGCTCCGAAACCGGCGCCCAGGAATGCGGCGGCCACCATGGTCATCGTCAGGTCCGCCTGTGCCGCGATGCAGAGTGCGGCGATGCCCTGGGCGAGTCCGGCGGCCAGGACGAACGGTTTGCGTCGGGCAATGCGGTCGCTGAGCGCGCCGCTCAGGAATGCGCTCGCGATGACGAACAGCATGTAGACGGCGCTCACCAGCAGCAGGTCGTCGTCCGGGTCGTCGACGCCGAGGCCGAAGGTCAGGAAGAACCACAGCAGCGAGGTGCCCAGCGCGTTGCCCAGGTTCACCAGCACCCGGCCGAGCAGGGTCCAGCCGAAATCGGGGTACTTCGACGGCGAGATCCACAGTTCGGAAACGATATTCGCCACGGTCAGCCGTCCGGTGCCGGCGTCGGACGGCAGCGGGTCGTCCAGGTGCAGCAGGAACGGCAGCACACACACGACGAGCGAACCCGCGTACACCAGGTAGGCGGGCAGATAACCGAGCGCGAACGACGACACGATCGCCATCCCCGCGATCACGCCGACGGCCTGCGGCGCCGAGACGAAACTCGATACGACGCCGCGCTGGAACACCGGCACCTGATCGCTGATCAACGCCGTCAGCGCCGCCGACGTGGTGGCGAAACCGGTGATCGCCCCGCACCACAGCACCGTGATCGCGACGATATGATCCACCAGTCCCAGACCGATCAGCGACATCGCGAACAACACCATGCCGCCGACGATCCACGGTTTGCGACGGCCGTATCGGCTGCGCGTACGGTCCGACAGCGACCCGGTCAGCGGGAACGCGACGAGAGCGAAGATCGCCGAGATCCCGGACACCACACCGAATGTCAGCACACTGCGACGCCAGTTGCCGGCGGTGACGTCGTCGCCGATGTCGAGCCAGTCGTTGACCTGCTCGGGAAGGGTGAGCTGGAACGGCGCCAGTTGCGCCAGCCACACCCCCATCCAGGCAAGTCCGAAAAGTCCGATCCACCTGCGGGATACGCGCTGCAACGCCGGCTCCGGGCGGGAAGTCATCCGGTCAACCTAGCCCACCGGGAGATCCCCCGTCGGTCAAGTCAGCGGACGGAGCGGAAGGGTTTGAGGCGCAGTGCATGGCGCAGGACGAATCCGAGGATCGGCCGCATCAACGGGACGGCCCACCGCCACGGCAGCCAGCCGACCCAGCGGGGCGAGCCTGCGATCGCCCAGGTGACGATCAGCGTGCCGCGCGGGCCGTCGGTGAGCGTCCAGCGTTCGGCGAAACTACTGATGACCAGCGGCAACGACAGCGCGGTACCGGTGAGGGTGAGTTCGGACTCCTGCTCGACGTGGGTGACACGCTCGGTCACCGACAGCAGCGTTCCCGACATGGTGCGCACCGCACCCACCGGCACCGTCGCCCCGGGGATGACGGCGTCGCCGCTCCACGTCGGCCCGGACAGCAGCGGCAGGCTCGACATGTATTCGACGCCGACGATCCGGTCCCACACCTCCCTGCGCGAGAGCGGCGTGTTCACGGTGAGCACGATCGCGAACGACGCGCCGCGCGTGATGTAGCGGTCCACGCTGTCCGCCGGGATCTCCTTGCGCACCGCCGACCTGCCGGGATTGCCCGCGGTCCCCCACAGCACCACCAACCCGGCGATTCCGGCGACTCCGAGTGCCGCCAGTACCCCGATCACCAGCCACACGATCTGTGACGTACTCATCCATACCCTTCTGACCTGGTCGAACCGCTCGATGGATTTCAAGCTTTACATTTCATATATGAAACATGCTAGCGTGCTCGGTGAGAGCCAGGCCACAATACCGAAGGGGGTTTTCGGTGGCATTCGACCTTCCGGCGTCCAAGGGTCCCCTGCGGGACCTCGCCACCGAAGCCGGGCACACGCTCGGCTTCGCACTGCAGGCGATCGGGGCAACCGTCGTCGCGACACTGCGGCGACGACTGTCGCTCGGCGAGACGCTGAGTCAGGTCGTGTTCATCGGCCGCGTCAGCACCGGCCCCGCCCTGCTGCTGATGATCCCCGTCGGCGTGTTCATCGCGGTGTCCGTCGGCGAGTTGGCCGGCCGGATCGGGGCGGGCGGCTACTCCGGTGCCGTCGTCGCGTTCATCATCGTCGGCCAGGCCTCGGCACTGGTCAGCGCGCTGATGATGGCGGGTGTGGCGGGCTCGGCGATCTGCACCGATCTGGGCTCGCGCAAGATCCGTGAGGAGGTCGACGCCATCGAGGTGATGGGCCTGAACGTGATCGAGCGGCTCGTCGCACCGCGGGTGGCCGCCGGGATCATCGTCTCGATCATGTTGTGCTCGTTGATCACCGTCGTCGGCGTGGGTGCCTGCTACGCGTATCACATTTACGTGCAACATCTTCCGGCCGGCGCATTCATGGCCACGTTCAGTCAGTACGGCCGGATGTCGGACTTCGTCATGGCACTGGTCAAGGCCGCGGTGTTCGCGCTCATCTCGACCATCGTGGCCTGCTTCAAAGGACTTCATGCCCGCGGCGGCCCACGAGGGGTGGCCGACGCGGTGAATGAGGCCGTGGTGATCGCGTTCGCCCTGGTGTTCGTCTTCAATACCGTGCTCTCGCAGCTGTATACGGTGATCGTGCCCGCCGTTGGGGCCTACTGATGGTTGCCACCCACGACACGACCTACCGCATCCGGCAGTCGGCCTCGCGCCGGATCGAGGGCGCCACCTCGACGGTGGTGCGCCTCGGTGAGTACGTCACGTTCATCACCCGAGCGATCCTGGCGATCCCGTACACGCTGGTCCACTACCGCAGGCACGTCCTCAATCAGATCTCCGAGGTCACCTTCGGTTCCAAGTCGCTGCTGTCGGGCGGTGGCACGCTGGGCATCGTGCTGGCGATGTCGCTGGCGGCGGCGATGATGCTGGGCGTCGAAACCTACCGTGGCCTGCAGCTGGTCGGTATGACGTCGCTGTCGGGAATGCTGTCGGCGGTGGCCAATACCCGAGAACTCGCGCCCGTGGTGGTGGCGATCGCGCTGGCCGCCAAGGTGGGCACCGGGTTCACCGCGCAGATCGGCGCGATGCGCATCTCCGACGAGATCGCCGCACTAGACGTCATGGCCATCCGCTCCATCCCGTTTCTGGCGACCACCCGGATGATCGCGGCAATGGTGTGCGTGCTCCCCATCTACATGATCGGTCTGCTCTCGAGCTACATCGCGACCCGCCTCGTCGTGGTCTGGTACAACGGCGAATCTTCGGGCACCTACGACTACTTCTTCCATCTAGCGCTAAGCCCGTCGGATCTGGTGTATTCGGCCACCAAGGCGGTGTTCTTCGCCGGCATCGTGACGCTGGTGCATTGCAGCTACGGCTATTTCGCCTCCGGCGGCCCTGAGGGTGTCGGTCAGGCGGCCGGACGGGCTTTGCGCACATCGATTCTCGCGATCGGCATCTTCGACGTAATCCTGACCTTCGGCCTGTGGGGCCTGGTGCCCGAGATTCCGGGAATGGGGATCTGACGACATGACAATCATGCTTCCCGGTCGTCAGGTATCCAAGGCCGGCTACATCTTTCGCGCGATCGTCGCGATGGCATTGCTGCTCGCGTTCGCGCTGTGGATGATCTCGCGCAGCACCGGCATGTTCGACGACACCGCCCAGGTGCACGGTGAGATCCCGGTCGAGGCGGGACTGATCTCTCCCGGCGCTCCCGTGCGTTACAACGGTGTCAAGGTCGGCAATATCGATTCGATCGAGGCCGGCACCACGTCGTCGCGGATCGGTCTGGCCGTCGATCGCTCGATGATGAAGCGTATTCCGGACAATGTGGTCATCCGGGTGGCGCCTCGAACCTTCTTCGGCGACATCTATATTCAGTTGCGGCCGGGAACGGGCGAGTCCACCGGGGAACTGCGCGACGGCGCCGACATCCCGGTCGACAGCGGCGACGACGCGGTCAACCTGTACGACGTGTTCACCAAGCTGTCCACACTGCTCGGCGAGGTCAAACCCGAGAAGGTGAACGTCGCACTCAACGTGGTGAGCCGGGCGATCGGCGATCGCGGCGACGAACTCGGCATCATGATCGACGACTGGTGGGTCGCCTCCCGCGAGTTGGAGTCGACGATGAATCGCTTCCTCGACGCCACCCCCAAGTTCCGGGCCGTCGTCGAAAGTCTGCGCCGGGCAACGCCGGACGTGATCAAAACCCTCGCGTCCACCACCTCGATCTCGCGCGGAATCGTGGAGAACCGCGACCAACTGGTGGCCATGATGTCCTCGGCCGCGGGCTATCTGGATTCGGTGACCCCGTTCGTGGCAGCACAGCGCAAGAACCTGATCACCATCATCGACTCCACCTCCACCATCTTCTCGACGGTGGCCGACAATCCCGACGGCCTGTCGACGACGCTGGCCGAGGCCGACAAGTTCGGTGCCGCCGGCACCATCCTGTTCGCCACCGGCAAGTTCAACATCACCGCCGTGCCGACGTTCTCCCAGCCCATGCCGTACACCGCCGCGGACTGCCCTCACTACGGAAACCTGCGCGGCCAACAGTGTTTCGGCACCAGCACCCGGCAGGGTGTCGGTCCGGTACGGGCCCCTGGTGAGCCCAACGGCACCATTCTGAACCCACCACGAGGAGAAGATGAGTCCCCCGAAAGGATGTCTCCCGAAAGGATGTCCCCGGAAGGGATTTCCCGCGAGGCCGTCATCGACGGGGCCGCGGAGAACGAACCGTTGAGCAATCTGGAATCGACCGTCACCGGCAAGCGGTCGTCGGCCACCGGCACACCCAGCCCGGCGACCAAGCTGATGGTGGGACCGATGGTGCGCGGTATGAAGGTTCAGGTGCAGGAGCGATGACCAGACTCCCCCTGTCCGTCACCCTCAAGGCCTTCGCCTACGTCGTGGTCGGCGTCGTCGCCGCGGTGATCATGAGCAACACGCTGCGCGTCCCGGTGCACGGCGACACCACCGGCTACCGGATCGCTTTCCACGACGCCGAGGGCCTCACCTCCGGCAACCCCGTCACCATGGCCGGGGTGCGCATCGGCCGCGTCGACGCGGTGGACCTGCGGCCCCAGAAGGACGGAACGGCCCTCGCCGAGGTGAAGGTCACCATCGCCAAGAAATACCCGCTGCCCGAGAAGGTGCACGCCACAGTCCGTTACGGCGACATGCTCGGCGCCCGCTACATCGCACTCGAGTCCTCCCCGGACACCCCGGCGCGTACCGGAAACAGCATCCCGGTGGGGGCGACGACGGCCGCGATCAACCTGACCGCGCTGATGAACGGCTTCCAGCCGTTGTTCTCGGCGCTCGACCCCGACCAAGCCAACCAGCTCGCCCGCGGCTTCGTCGATACCTTCGAGGGCCGCACCGGTTCGGTTGAGACTCTGCTGCAACAGATTTCGTCGATGGGACAGAATCTGGCCGCCAACGGCGCGGTGTTCACCCGGCTGATGTCCAATCTGAACATCCTGATGGCAACCGTCGACGACCGCGGCCCCGCGCTCACCGAATTGTTCGACGGCCTAGGCAAACTCAGTGCCACCCTGATCGGTGACAACGGACGGCTCACCGCTCTCCTCGACAACGGCGACAAGGCCGTCGCCGCCCTCGCGGACATGATGACCGCCGCGGGCGACGACTTCGAGGCCTCACTGAAAGGACTTACGAACATCACGTCGGCATGGATTCCACAGACCGGGGAATTCACCACATTCCTGCGAAACTTCCCGATGTTGTCCAAGAAGCTGAATCAGTCCGGCCGGTACGGGGGATTCATGATGCTCTACCTGTGCAACTTCACCCTCGAAGCGGCCGGCCTGAGCGCCAACATCT
>NZ_CALLZT010000037.1:0-14902 GCF_937858515.1 uncultured Gordonia sp.
CTTCCCCTCCGGCGAGCAATCAGACACGCACGTGCTTTGAGCAGCTTAACGGGGCGGATGTGAAAAAAGCGACGCAAGTGGCCCGATAAAGCATCAAAATCGGGCCCCAAACCACAAGATATAGTGGTTGTTGTCCATAACAACCACTAGACACGGGGGGTTGCAGATTCCCCCGGACCGGCCGCCGCGGCACCTAAACCCTCAACGTCGACTCGACGGCCAGCGTTTGCGCTGGCAGCGGCACAGGCCCGCATCGCCTGGTAGACACCGTGCCGGAACCCGGACGCTTCGAACTCGCGGATCGCCTCGGCGGTGGTTCCGCCCGGCGAGGTGACCGCGGCCCGCAGGTCCACCGGGGACAGCCCGGACTCGCTGAGCAGGATGCCCGCACCGCGAATCGTCTGCACCGCCAGCTCGGACGCCTGCACCCGCGTCAGCCCCAGCCCCACACCGGCGTCGATCATGGCCTCCGCCAGCAGGAACGCATACGCGGGACCGGACCCCGACACGGCGGTCACCGCGTCCATCAGCTTCTCCGGAACGACCATGACCTTGCCGACCGCACCGAGCAGGGACAGCACCTCCTCGAGCTGTTCATCGCTGACGTAGCGGCCCGGCGACACCGCCGACATCGCCTCGTTGACCAGCATCGGGGTATTGGGCATGACCCGGATGATCGATGATCCGGCCTGCAGCGCAGTCTCGTACCGCGACAGCGGCAGCCCCGCGACCAGCGTGACCACCACCCGCTCGATGTCCCCGGTGTCGTCGACCGAGGCGATATTGCGCAACACCTCGGTGACTCCGTCGGGCTTGACCGCGATGAACACGTACTGGGCCCCCTCGACCGCGTTCACCACATCGGTCACCAGCACGCCGTACTCGTCAGCCACCTCGGTGGCCCTGGCCCCCGACTTCTCGGCGACGACCAGATCCTTGGTCTGCTTACCCGACTGGATCAAGCCGGCGAGCAGGGCCTCGCCGATCTTTCCGCCGCCGATGATCGCGATACGTTGGGACACTGCTTGCGCCTTTCGTCGTGGGGTGCTTCGGCCTACATGGTGCACCGGCCGGCGGGCGGCGGCTACTTCGGGAGCAGGGCAAGTTGTCGCGACTGCGCGACGACCGCGCCCGTCGAGTCCACCACGAGATGATCCTCCTCGAACATCCCGGGTCCCACCTGCACACTCGACGCCTCGAACCGCAGCCAGCCCGGGGCGGGCTCCCGCCGCAGATAGGTGGTCAGCTGCACCGTCGGCGCCCACCCGAACATCCCGAGATTCATCACCACCGGCGGCGACGCATCGGCCACCAGGACCGCGAAATCGAGGTCCGGCTCGGCACCCTTGGGCCTGGCCCAGCCGACGATCCGCGCCGCACCGGTCTGCCCGCGCATCGCCGGCAACGACTCGGGGTCGAGCACCATGTCGAGAGCTGGACCGAAGTGCACGATGTCGCGCATCGGCGCATCGTCGACGGTGAGCCCGCCGACAGGTGGTGCGACCGGTACCCCGTCGAGACCGTTGGGCGCGCGATGGCTCGGTTCCCCCTCACCTGCGTAGGCCAGCGTCACCGTCGAGGACACCATCGTCCGGCCGCCCTGACCGATGTCCACCGTGAGCACCGCCACCGTGCGACCGTGCTTGCGCACCGCCACGTCGATGTCGACGACTCCCGGGTTGGGCGCCGCCAGGTAATCGCTGGCGATGGCCACCGGCACCAGCCCGCCGGCCATCGGAGCGAGTTCGGTGAACGCGGCACGTGCCGCGCCGACCGCGATCATCTGCAACGACCCACCGTGCACCTTCGGGCCGATCGTGAAGACGGGGTCGATGGTGGCCCAGTACGCGACGCCGACACGGTCGCCCGGCCGACGAGTCAATGCCCGCACCGCGGTCAGAAGTTCGCTCATGCAAGTGCCGCTCTCATGTAGATGCCCCATGCCGTGCCAGATGGGTCCGGGCGAAGTCCAGTGCCCGCGCCAGCATCGCACCCCGCTCCGGTTTGGTACGTGCCGAACTCGTGGTGATCTCCAGGACCACCGCGCCGTCGAAATCGCTTTCGGCCAGCCGGCGACAGATCGTCGCGCACGGCTGGGTGCCGTCACCCGGCAACAGGTGCTCGTCGTGGGCGGCGCCGCTGCCATCGGCCAGATGCAGGTGGGTCAGCGCCGTGCCCATCCGGCCGAACATCGCCTGCGCATCGGCGCCGGCCATCGCCGTATGCGACAGGCCGGGCGTGTACTTGCGGCCGCCGTCGTCGGTGGGGTCTATCGCCTTGCCGACCGCCGACGCCGCCGCGCCCGGCCCCCCGCCGCGTCGCGACAGCCGCCGCGCCGAACGCTCCCCCGCGCCGAACAGCCGGTCTGCGCGCATCGGGAACATGTTCTCCACCGCGATCGCTACGCCGCTGTCGTCCTCCAACTCGCCGACGATGTCGTCGAAGGCGTCGACGTAGTAGCGCTGCCAGCGAAAAGGTGGATGCACGACGACGGTGGGTGCGCCGAGATCCTCCGCGGCATGCACCGCACGGGCCAGTTTCGGCACCGGATCCTTGCCCCAGACACGCTGCGAGATGATCAGGCACGGGGCGTGAATCGACAGGATCGGCACCTGATATCGCGACGACAGGTATTCGACGTGGGCGATGTCCTGGCTGATCGGGTCGCCCCACACCATCAATTCGATGCCGTCGAAGCCCAGCTCCGCCGCGTACTGGAAGGCGGCCTCGGTGTTCTGCGGATACACCGAGGCGGTCGACAATCCCACCGGGATCTCGGGCCGCACGATGCGCTGACCCATTCCGGGGCCCATCCGAGCGGAGGTCACGTTGCGAGCAGCACCAGCGGACCGATGGTCACCAGTAGCCCGACACCGACCGCCAGCAACGTGGTGGCCAGGTCACGGGAGCGGCGCACGACGTGTGTGACGGTCACGATGCTGAATATCACCACCACCGCGAGGACCAGCGCGAACGGCACGCTCCACTCCCAGAGTTCCTTGAAACCCCAGAACAGGCCGAGGCCGATCGCGAGACCGAGCAGGGACTCACCAACCACCAGCAGCCAGGCCTTCGCCGGCGACGGCTCCTGTCCGGTGTCGGCGCGCCCAGACTCCTTCTTGTCAGCCGACTTCTTCTTGTCAGCCGACTTCTTCTCGGTCGCCGACTTGTCGACGGACTTCGCGTCCCCGGAGCTGTCGTTTCCGGCCGCGTCGTCTCCCGGGCCGCCGTCGCCGGCGAATCTCAGGGCATTGCCGCCTGCCGAGGCGTCGAGGTCGTCGGCGGAGGCCGACTCAATGGCAGCCTTGGCGGCCTTTTTGCCGAATCGCTTCTTCTTGGCCGAGTCGCCGACCCTGGCCGCACGTGCCTGTGCCGCACGCGTGACGGCGTCGATCTCCGGCTTCTCGGCCGGATCACCGGCGGCGTCCGAGGCGTCCGTGTTCTGCTCGCCGTCATCGGTGGGGTCCGAGTCGGCGGGCGCCGGGTCGGTGAGCCAGAGTGGGACGGGTCGATCCGGACCCGCCGGCGCTTGCACGTCTGCTCCCGCTGCGGGCACCTCGCCCGCTGTCGGCACCTCGTCCCGGACCGGCTCGATCACCTCCGTGGTCTCGCCCGGCCGCAGGTCGCCGACCACGGCGGGAAAACCACCTGAGGCCGGGCTGCCGGAGTACAGATTGGCCAGGTACTCCGACGATCCGCCCGTAGACGACGTGGCGAAGCCCGCTTGCGCGACCGGACCAGCGAGCTCGGCCTTGTCTGTGAGCTCGGTCTTGTCGGCGAGTTCGATCTTCTCGATCGCCTCGGTTTTGTCAGTGAGTTCGATCTTCTCGATGGTCTCGGTCTTATCTGCGAGTTCGGCAGGACCGGGAACATCGGTCTCATCGAGAACATCGGTCTCGTCCGGAGCATCAGTCTCGTCTAGGAAATCGGCGTCATCGGGCGCAGCGTTCTTGTCCAGGAGGTCCGTCTTCTCCAGAAGATCGGCCTTGTCGGCGACCTCGGCCCGGTCGCTGGTGTCGGCCGACGGGGATACGTCGCCGTCCAACGGCGAGGACACTTCGCCATCTGCCTGCGAGGACACGTCCGCCGGCTCCGCGCTGCCGGATGACTCGAGGGCATCGGTCTGCCCGATCACCTCGGTAGGTGCTGTCGCCTCATCGGTCTGCCGCGCCGGGGACTGATTCTCGGGGTCGCGCGCCCTGCGCCGCCCGAAGAATCCGCGCCGGGACTTCACCTCGGGTTCGGGTTCGATATCGGAGAACGACCGATAGGAGTCGAAGTCGTCCGGTGTTTCCCGGACGCGCTCGATGACCCCGGTTGCCTGCTCATCGACATCCGCCGGTTCGGGTGCGGAATTCTCGGAATCGGTGCCGTAGGCGGGCATACCGCTGGCGGCCGGTTGTCCATCGCCCGGACGGTCGGAGCGTGGGAAGGAGGTGTGCCGGGGCTCGGCCGTCGGATCGGAGGCGACCCGGGGAACCTCGCCGGTCAGCTCGGCCAGCGACACCGCACCTTCACGGCCGGCCCTGCGGCGGTTGCGGCCGTCCTTGCCTGCCGGGGTGACCGCGTCCGCACCGGCCTGATGACGTGCCAGCAGCTCGGATACGGAAATGGGCCGGGAATCTGCGTCCTCGTTCACCATCGCGTGCGTTCTCCCAAAGTCTCTCCGGCAACCGCGTCAAGGGGCTGCGAACCGTGTTCAGGGCTGCCAACCGCGTCTCAGTGGCTGCGACACCTATGAGCCACACCCTACTGAAGCCCCGAACCAATCAAGCTCCCCGCCTACCCGAGCCCCACCTACTGAAGCCCGGAATCGAGCCGCCGCAGGATCACACCTTCCCGCAGTGCCCACGGACAGATTTTCAGTGTATCCACCTCCAGCGCCCGCATCGCGGCCTCGGCGACCAGCGCACCCGCCACGATCTGCCCCGCCCGGTCGCTGCTGACGCCTTCGAGTTCGGCACGATCGGACGCGGCCATCCGTGAGATGAAGGCGATGAGCTGCCGAAGCCCGCTCGCGGTGAGCTCCCGACGCGCCCGTGGCCCGGCGCTCGACGGGGCCGCTCCGGTGAGCCGGGCCAAGCTGCGGAACGTCTTCGATGTCGCGACGACGAGGTCGGGACTACCGCAGTCGGCAAGCTGCTTGGCCGCGTCCTTGAGCTCGGCGTCGAGCCAATCACGCAGCACAGAGATCCGCCGGCGGTCCGGCGGGTCGTCGGGCAGCCACTCGCGGGTGAGCCTGCCCGCACCCAGTGGCAGCGACAGCGCCACGTCCGGTTCCTCGTCGACGCCGTTGGACATCTCGAGCGAACCGCCACCGATGTCGAAGGCCAGGATGCGTCCGGCGCTCCACCCGTACCAGCGCCGGACGGCCAACGACGTCAGCCGCGCCTCGTCGGTGCCCGAGAGCACGTCGACCGTGACGCCGGTCTTATCGGCGACCTGGGCGAGAACCTCGTCACAATTGGTGGCATCGCGCACCGCGGACGTGGCGAACGCCATGATCTGTTCACAGCCCGACGACGTGGCGATGTCGGTGAACTCCTCGACCGAGGCGATGAGTTTGCCCGCGGCCTTGTCGGTGAGGCGTCCGTCCCCGTCGATCTGCTCGGCGAGGCGCAACACGGCCTTCGTCGAACTCATCGGGGTGGGATGACCGCCGCGATGGGCGTCGACAACCAATAGGTGGACCGTGTTGCTGCCCACATCGAGTACTCCTAAGCGCACGCCGCCAACGCTACTGCGTAATACCGCTGTGACAACAGCGGCTCGCGAAACCACTCCCGACTATTCCCGGGAATCGGGCACCGGGCACTCCGTCGGGCGGCCCCGGCACGCCCGGCGTTACCGTTGTCATCGTGGCGAGCACCCCGACGAGCGCACGTATGCGCCCCACCCCCGAAGTCGCTCTCGACTTCGCGCGCGAATGGTACGAGTTCGCCGATCCCGACGACCCCGAACACGTGATCAGCGCCGACCTCACCTGGCTGCTCTCGCACTGGACCTGTGTCTTCGGCACCCCCGCCTGCCAGGGCATCGTCGAGGGCCGCGAGTCGGACGGCTGCTGCACGCACGGCGCTTACCTGTCGGACAAGGCCGATCGCAAACGCCTCGCCCGCGGCATGTCGATGTTGACCGAGGACGACTGGCAGTTCTACAAGAAGGGATCGGGCAAGGATCCGACCGGTCCGCGCGGCTATCTGGAGGAGGGCGACCTCGACGACGAGCCCGCGCTCAAGACCCGCACCTACAAGGGTGCCTGCATCTTCCTCAACCGGCCCGGCTTCGCAAAGGGCCCGGGGTGTGCGCTGCACGCGATGGCGCTGCGCAAGGGACTCGAACCGCTGACCGTCAAACCCGACGTGTGCTGGCAGTTGCCGGTGCGTCGCGAACAAGACTGGGTGGAGCGCCCCGACGGCACCCAGGTCCTCAAGACCACCATCACCGAATACGACCGGCGCGGCTGGGGTGAGGGCGGGCACGACCTGAAGTGGTATTGCTCGGGTTCACCCGACGCCCACGTGGGGGCCACCCAGGTCTGGCAGTCGTACGCACCCGAACTGATCGAGTTGATCGGGCAGGCCGCCTACGACGCGCTGGCTCAGGTCTGCCGGCGACGAAACGGACTGGGCCTCATCGCCGTTCACCCGGCCACCGCAGCAGCGACGGCCCGCCGGGACACCGACATCAAATACGAACGCCTCGACGACTGACCCACATCTCGATCCTGAGGAGCCGCCCCGCGACTCACGACCCCACGACGTCCACCTTCTTGATCCCTGAGGAGCTTCTCGCGCGAGCTTGCGAGCCGACCGCTGCCACCTTCTCGATCCCTGAGGAGCTTCTCGCGCGAGCTTGCGAGCCGACCGCGGCCACCTTCTTGATCCCTGAGGAGCCGTCGCGCGAGCTTGCGAGCCGACCGCGTCTCGAAGGGTCCGGTGAGATGCGCTCCCTACCCGCCTACGACTCCAGTTTGTAGCCCAGGCCGCGCACCGTCACCAGATGTTTGGGCGAACCCGGGTCGGGCTCGATCTTGGCGCGGAGCCGTTTCACATGCACGTCAAGGGTTTTGGTGTCGCCGACATAGTCCGCACCCCAGACGCGGTCGATGAGCTGACCCCGGGTGAGCACCCGGCCGGCATTGCGCATCAGATACTCGAGCAGGTCGAATTCCTTGAGTGGCAAGGTGATCGGCTTGCCGTCGACCGCCACGGTGTGTCTGTCGACATCCATCCGGACGGGCCCGGCCTCCAGTACCACCATGGCGCTGTCGTCGTCGGCCGGCTCACTGCCGCGGCGCAGCACCGCACGGATCCGGGCGATGAGTTCGCGCGCCGAATACGGTTTGGTGACATAGTCGTCGGCGCCGAGTTCGAGGCCGACCACCTTGTCGACCTCCGAATCGCGGGCGGTCACCATAATCACCGGAACCCCGGACCGCGCGCGCAGGGCCCGGCAGATCTCGGTACCCGACATCCCCGGCAGCATCACGTCGAGCAGTACGATATCGGGATTGATCCGCTCGAATGCGGCGAGCGCCTGCGCGCCGTCGTTGATCACGCTGGCCTCGAAACCTTCCTTGCGCAACAGGAATGCCAGCGGATCGGCCAAGGCTTCCTCGTCCTCGACGATCAGTACGTGCGTCACAGATAGATTCCTTCTGTCCTCGTGTCACATTTCAACAAGCTCGGTGGGCTATGAGGGGGCGGCGGTTCACCTGACTGCGTCGTCACCACCACCGGTCGCGAGTTCGAAAGCGTCGGCGTCCCTGAACGCGTTCTCGTCGTCGGGGCCGAGAACATCCTGCGGAATGCTGAGCGTGAACGTCGACCCGGTGCCGGGCTTACTCCACAGCGCGATGGTCCCATTGTGGTTGGCCGCAACATGTTTCACGATCGCCAGGCCCAGTCCGGTGCCTCCGGTCAGCCGCGATCGGGCCTTGTCGACGCGGAAGAATCGCTCGAACACACGCTGCTGGTCGGCCGATGCGATACCGATACCGCGGTCTGTGACGGCGATCGACACCACCGGAACACCGTCGATCACGCTGCGCCGGCGGCTGACCGAGACCATCGTGTTCTCGGGCGAATACGAGATGGCGTTGACGATGAGATTGTTGAGCGCGGTCAGCAGCAGCATGCGGTCGCCGCGGATCGCGAGCCTGATGGGGTCGTCGGCCTGCAATCTGATTCCCGCGGCATCGGCGGTCAATGCCGCCGCAGACAGCGCGTCGTCGACGAGTTGGTCGACGACCACACGCCCGAACTCCTCGGTCCGTCCGCTCTGCAGCCGCGACAGCGACAGCAGTTCGTTGACCATCGTGCCCAGCCGGTGTGCTTCCCCCACCACCTGCTTGCCGAAATGGCTGACGGCGTCGACGTCGTCGGCCGATTCGAGGAGCGCCTCGCCGAGCAGACCGATCGCCCCGACGGGAGTCTTGAGTTCGTGCGAGACGTTGGCGACGAAGTCGCGCCGGGTGGCCTCGACCCGGGCGTGTTCGGTGTCGTCGACGCCGTAGACGATGGCATACCGTTCCGTCCCGATGTGACCGTCACCGGCGACCGCGAGCCGCACCACACATCCGACGGAGTCGACGTTGCGCGCGGTGGCCCGGCCGGTGGAGACGAAACCGAGCGTCGACGGGCTGGGGGTGAATTCGAACCGCTTCTGCGCCGAGTTGTCCGCCGAGGCGGTATCCGGATAGCCGGTTTCGAAGAAGCCGGTGCTGGTGGTGTCGGCGCCTGAACTGTCGGTGTCTCGGCCGGCGGCGTCGAGTACCTCCTTGGCGGCCCGCCACACCACGTCGGCGAGCAGCCGATCCCGGACCATGCCCAATTCGACCGCGCGATGGTTGTAGAGCACGACGTCGCGGAACTCGTCGACGACGGCGACCGCGGTTTCGGAGTTGCGCAGGATGAGCCCGAGCAGACCCGCCTTGGTCATGCGGCCGTCCGGCGTCAGGCCGACGACGTCGGACTCGCACAATTCCGCGTCCTCGGGAACTGCCCGCGGCACCTCGGCCGCGTCGACACGCACGATCGGGACAGGCGCGTCGGCCCGAGCCACACCGCGGGAGCCGCCCGAACCCAAAACACCCGAGAGGCCCAAACCACCAGAGCGGCCCAAACCACCCGAAAGCCGGGGTCGCACGATCAATGCCCCGACAGCAACGCCGACAACCAATGCCAGTGCGATCGCGCCGAGAACCAAAGCAACGGTCACAACCTGCACCTTACGGCCCGCCGAACGCCCGAAGCACTCCGCGCGGGAGTGTTCGGACGCTGTTCACGTAGCGTTCCCCAACGCAACAGATTCCCGTCCCGACAGGGTCGTCCGGATGGCCGGACCGAACCCGGCCCGGCATCGTCGCGACCGCCGTCAGCGAGGTACGGGGACAGCCATGTCGGCGTATTCGGGGTGCCTGCCGACGTACGCCTCCACGTACGAGCACACCGGCACGACCTTCTTGCCCGAGGCCCGGATGTCGTCGAGGACCGCCTTGACCAGTTGACCCGCGTAGCCGTGTCCACTGAACCGCTCGAAGATCACGGTGTGGGTGAGCACCACCTGCTCGATCTCCGCGACGTAGTCGAGGTACCCCACCTGCACATCGGTACCGTCCGCCCCTGTCACAGCAGCCTCATATCGCTCCTGCCCCGGCGAATGCTTGATCTGAACTGTCCCCGTTTCGGCCATGACACCAATGTAGCCCGCATCACAGCGATGCGGGAACAGGTTGGCCGGGTGCAGTTGTCTCCTCGCTACTTCTTCTGCCCCTGCGCGGCGACGGCGGCCGCACCTGCTGCGGCGGCCTCCGGATCGAGATAGGTGCCACCCGGGTTGAGGGGCTTGAGGTCGTCGTCGAGGTCGTAACGCAGCGGGTTGCCGGTGGGGATGTTCAGGCCGGCGATGTCCTCGTCGGAGATTCCGTCGAGGTATTTGACCAGCGCCCGCAGCGAGTTGCCGTGTGCGGCGACGAGAACTGTCTTGCCCGCTTTGAGGTCGGCGGCGATCGTCTCGGTGAAGTACGGGATGAGCCGTTCGACGACGTCCTTGAGGCATTCGGTCAGCGGCACCTCGTCGAGACCGGCGTACCGCGGATCGCTGCTCTGGCTGTACTCGGCGTCGGCCTCGATCGCCGGGGGCGGGGTGTCGTAGCTGCGCCGCCACAGCATGAACTGCTCGTTGCCGTACTTCTCGAGGGTGTCGGCCTTGTTGAGACCCTGCAACGCACCGTAGTGCCGTTCGTTCAGGCGCCAATCCCGGACAACCGGAATCCAGTGCCGGTCGGCCTTGTCGAGCGCGATCTGCGCGGTCGCGATGGCCCGCCGCAGCAGCGAGGTGTACAGCACGTCGGGCAGCAGATCCTGCTCGACGAGCAGTTCACCCGCCCGCACCGCCTCCGCCTTGCCCTTGTCGGTGAGCGCCACGTCCACCCAGCCGGTGAACTGGTTGGACGCATTCCATTCGCTCTCGCCGTGCCGCATCAGAATCAGGGTGCCGTTGCTCATGCGATGAGTTTTCCACATCGGCGCGCACCGTGTCCCGACAGCGCCCGACCGTCGCCAGTCTCTGCCACATTGGAACATACGGTGGAGTCACCTGGACGAGACCAAGCGTCGAGTTCTACGTTTTCCGACGACGACAGTCGTCGCGCGGTAGTCGGATCACAACGGACCACCGGAGGAACGACGCGCTGATTTCCATCACCATGCAAGCAGTGCCCAGCAGGTCAAGAGGAGTGCGACGGCAAGGACATACCGAGCACGCCAAAGGAATCCGAGCAGCAGGATGAGCCAGGTGCCGCAGATACCGACCAGTGGGATCGCCACTGACGCGATCATCTCGGACGCCGACCGCGGGTGAGCGCGGCACGCCAGCCACGGACCCGCTCCACCACTCCCGTTCGCGCCGGCAAATTACCCTCGGCGGCGACGCCATTGCCGCCTCTTGCGGCATCGCCGGGCCGGGCCGGGCCGGCTTGCCCGGCGACAATTGCGGATTCGGGTGCAGGGGATGTAGACCTGCCATCGAGGGCATAGACCATCGGCGCGAGCCGCTGGTAGGTGCCCGCCCGCAGCTCTCCGACCAGGTGCTGCGCCAGCGGGGAGGAGGTCTCCGCGGTGTCCTGCATGGTCTGGTGCAGGGCGTGCATCTGCCCTATCAACTCGGACCGCGCGCCAGGACGGGGCGTCGCGTCGTTGTCGGTGCCAGGGTCCGAGGACTTTCCGGTCCGGTGATGGAGGTTCATCACAGCATCCTTCCGATCAGTCGGCCCGTTCCGCGTGCGATGCGTTCGGTCATGGCTTTGAGAGCCGGTGGAGCCGACTCCGGAACCGCGGACACAGCCTGTGCACAAGAACAGATCGCGACCACGGCGGCGCGTTCTTTGGCAAACTGCTCGTCTACCCGGCGCACGGCATTCCTGGTTTCCTGGTCGACACGTGCCAAGTGTTGATCGGTGCGCTTTTCGGCTTGCCGCGTGCGATGGGATTCGAGTTGTCCGGCCATGGTCAGGGTCGTCCTTCCTGGTGAGACGGGTTATGTCGCGCTTGGCCTTCGCCGCTTGAGTTGTGGGTGGGTGCCATGACCGTGGCACCCACCCACAAACGGCGTCAGGCGTTGCCGATCCGGCGCGCCCCGTCGTTGAGTAGTTGCTGGATCCGCCCGGAAGTTCCGGTGAGGACCTCGGCGACCAACTGGTGGGCCAATCCACTGGAGTGGGCGAGTTCGTTCGAGATCTCGTTACCCAGGCGGGCCACCCCGAGTGCGCCCTCGCGTTCGAGGGCGACGCCGCCGCTGACCTTGGCCCGCTCGATGGCGCTCTGGCCCTCGACCCTCAACGCGTTCAAGTAGGTGCTGGCGGCAATCTCACCGGCGGCCTTGCTGGTGGCGCGCTCGAGGCGGCCGGCCGCGGTGAACATCGCCGCCACGCCTGTTGGCGACGTCTCGGCGATCTGTCCCCGTCCAGTCCATTTCTGCAGGTGGTCTGCCATCACCAGTTCCTTTCGTCGTGGAAGTCGGCATCGGTGTAGGGCGGCGGTTGAAGCAGCCGTCGGTACTCGAAGACCTGCATCTGCCGCTGCTCGCGGTCCCGGTTGAGTACGGCGGTGAAGCGGTCCCGCTGCGCGATCGTGTCAGCCAGCCGGAGGGTGTCGAGTTCGGTGCGGGCCCGGGCGTTGTCGGCCTCTGCCGCACGAGCGCGGGCGTTGATCAGGCCGGTCAAGGCCTTGATTGTCGGGCGGCGAGCCATGGTCACTCCTGATCGAGTCTGGCGATCCGGGTGGTCGGGAAGATCCCGCCACCCGGATCGCGCGGCTACGTGCACTTACTGCCGTAGCACTTGGTGGTCAGCGTCCGCGCTTCTCGACCTTCTGGCGCTCAGCCGCCTTCCGGCGAGACTCGGCCGCAAGGGCCTTCTTGCGTTCCTCGGTCTCCTTGCGACGACGACGAAGCTGCTCATCCGCGTACTTCTTGTCGTCGACCTTGCTGACGATCGCCTGATTCGGCGGCATGTCGTAGAACATCTGGTACCTCCTGTGTGGTTGTTCGTCGGTGTTGACGTTTTCGAGGCTGACTTCCGGTTCGCGGGTTCTACTCCGGTTACGTCGAGGCCCCTTCAGATCCCGGCCAGCCCGGCGCGACGCAACTGCGCGCGGGCGTTGGCCAGTGACCGGAACTCACCGGGGGTGCCGGCCACGGTGATCGGGCGGACCGTGCGGTCGGCCGGGTAGACGTAAAGGCCATGCTTACAGCGCCGGTACGACCACCCGGCAGCGGCGATCGCTTTGATGACTGTGTCCCATTCTCGGCTGCGGTTGGCTATCGCTGTTCTCCCTGTCGTCGCTACACCTGAGTGGTTCTTGGTCCAAGCTAACGACCACAACCGTGCTCGTCCATCGATTTTTAGGATGTCACGCCTTCTTTATCTTGAGTATCAAGATGTATCACGATATATTGCACGAGAATCATTAGTGACGTCAACGGGGAGCAATGGGAACTCAAGCCAGAACCACGCCATCGAGCAGGGAACGCCGCGAGGAGCCGACACTCGACCGACGCAAGCGTGCGAGTCGGTCTTTGATCTTCGGAGCCGCTGCCAACCTCGCCGAGTCCGGTGAGCTCGACGGCACCACGATGAAAGATCTCGCCAAGGCGGCCGGCGTCACGGTGAACACCATCAAGAACCAGCCCTTCAGCAACGTCTCCGACGTCGCGGTCACCCTCTTGGATGAGGCCGGTAGCTTCGGTATGTCGTTGAGCAAGAATGCGATTGACAATCTGAGCAGGGTCGCTGAGCACAGCCGTGCGCAATCGGATCGGGAACGCATCAATGAGATCCACCGCATGCTCACCGACATCGTCGACCGATCCAAGCGAGGGCTCCGCACCTCCAACGTGGTGCTGGAGGAACTCGAGGCGCTCCACACCGAGGTCGACAAGACGTATCCCGACGAATTGCCACTGCTAGCGGAGATCAGCTACTCGATTGCCGCGATCTACCTCCGACCGGACGACGAACTCGACGCCGATCCCTCCAACGACCGCCGTTCCGAGGCGCTGCTGTGGGCCAAAAGAGGCATCACGCGCCTCGAGTCAGACCGGCGCACGCGTCAGTTCGACCTCGGGCAGCGTCTCACTGCACTCGCCGCGGAGGCCGCACGCCAGCTCATCTCTCTGCACACCGCTGCGATCACCGCTAAGTCCAGCGAGCTCGAACGGGCGACGGTGCAGGTCAAGGTGATGGCACAGTTGGCGATCATCGTCGCCAACAAGGAGAAGGAGCGAGGATACGCGCTCAAACTGAACCGTCCTCTGCGTGCCGCTGCCGCCGAGTTCCACCGTGCGCGGGCTGAAGCGATGATGCAGGGCGTTCCCCAGGGCGAGATCGACGCAGTCCTCCAGATGGCTCGGGAACTGGACACCCACAGCGATACCGGACCCGTGCCGGAGGACATTCTCGAGGTATTTCTCGTCCGAACGTGCGCAGTACAGGTCGCGTATCGAGACCTGGTGAAGGCTGACGAACACAGCGAACTCAAGGAGATCCGACGGCGACTGATCGACACGCTGCCCTCATCCGCCAAGCAGCGTGCGGCGTCCACGCTGTTCGATCTCGCCGATCACGACCCAACCATCGGCAAACCTGTCCGAGTCCACCACGTCACGGACCTCATGCTCGTCTCGACCTACGGCGTCGTCGGACGGGTACTTCTGGCCGACCACCTCAAGGCCATTGCTGACAGCTTCGACGCCGACGGGAATCCCCCGGAGATGTATAGGGGAACAGACGAGCTGAAGATCAGCGAAGCTGAGTACCGGGCCGCAGCGCGGTACTGGTACACACAGGCTCCCAGTGGCATGAACGTCCTCGGCGTGGCGGCAACCCTTGCGGAACGAGCCCGCCAAGCACTCGCCGACGGGACGTGGGACGGTGTCCGGGACACGGCGCCCTGGGCGATTCTCGACCAAGAGACGAACGGCCTGAACACGCTGCTTCTCGACCAACTGTCCCTCGGCGCCGTCACCGGACGAGCACCGACGAAAGAGCAAGCCCAACGTCTACTCGACGAACTCCATCCGCTACTCACCGTCCTCAAATCGATCAGCGAAGGCCGGACCGGCCCTGTCGAGAACCTCTCCTGACCGGTTTCCGCTCGGTATTGCCACACCCGTGGCAATACCGAGCGGAAAACCTACTTACGGAGGTCTTTTCGGAGGATCTTGCCGGATGCGGACTTGGGGACGACGTCGATGAATTCGACGACGCGGACCTTCTTGTACGGGGCGACGCGGTCGGCGACGAACTCCATCACCTCGGCCTCATCGATCTCGGCGCCGGGCTGCCGGACCACGAACGCCTTCGGGATCTCCTCGCCGGTTTCCTCCTCGATCACACCGA
>NZ_CALLZT010000038.1:0-8102 GCF_937858515.1 uncultured Gordonia sp.
TGCGACCTCTGGGTTATGAGCCCAGCGAGCTACCGAGCTGCTCCACCCCGCGTTGACTTGAAGAAGGTTACGGGGGTGGGGCGACAGAACGCAAATCGGCTGCTGGATGCCGGTCCAGCGGGCCCAGGCCCGGTCTATCCCCTATCCACTGTTACGGAGCGCGGTGGCCAGGCCGTTCATCGTGAGCTGGATGCCGCGGCGGATGCGGGGCGAGTCCTCGCCGGCGCGGAACTGGCGGAGCAGTTCGATCTGTAGCAGGTTGAGCGGCTCCAGGTACGGGAAGCGGTTGTAGACCGAGCGTTTGAGGGCCGGGTTGTCGGCGAGCAGGTCGTTGGTGCCAGTGATCGTGAAGTACATCTTGATGGTTCGTTCGTGTTCGTCGACGATCATGCCGAACACCTTGTCGCGCAGCTCCTCATCGGGTACCAGCTGGGCATAGCGGTTGGCCAGGCCCATGTCGGACTTGGCCATCACCTGCGCCATGTTCGACATCACCGAGGTGAAGAACGGCCATTCCTCGTAGTAGCGGCGCAGCGTGGCGAGCTTGCTCTCGTCGCCGTCGATCCACTGCTCGAACGCCGATCCGGTGCCGTACCAGCCGGGCAGCATCACACGGGACTGTGACCAGCTCAGCACCCACGGTATGGCCCGTAGGTCCGAGATCGCCTTGGTCTGCTTACGCGATGCCGGCCTCGACCCGATATTGAGGGCACCGATCTCCGACAGCGGCGTCGACGAGGTGAAGTACTCCACGAAACCCGGTGTCTCGTGCACCAGCTTGGAGTATGCGGCCCGCGCCAGTGCGGCGATCTCGTCCATGTCGCGGTACGCCGACTCCGAATCGTCGCCCAGCCCTTCCACGTCCAGCAGCGACGACTCGATGGTCGCGGCCAGCAGTGTCTCCAGGTTGCGCGCGGCCTTGACCGGTTCGGAGTACTTCGCGGCGATCACCTCACCCTGCTCGGTGATCCGCAAGGAACCCTGCACCGCACCCGGCGGCTGGGCGAGAATCGCGTCGTAGCTCGGTCCGCCGCCACGGCCGACGGTGCCGCCGCGACCGTGGAACAGCCGAAGACGGATGCCCGCCTTCTTCGCCGCCTCGACGAGGTCGAGTTCGCCCCGATACAGCGCCCAATTCGCGGCCATGTATCCGCCGTCCTTGTTGGAATCGGAGTAGCCGAGCATGATCTCCTGAATGCCCCGCTGCGACTCCACCAACTTTCGATAGAACGGAACATCCAGCGCCGCAAGGATTGTCGCCGCACCCTGCTGAAGATCCTCGATAGTCTCGAACAGCGGCACCACCCGGACCGTCGAGCGCGGCGATCCGTCGTTGGGGTCGAACAATCCCGCCTCCTTGAGCAGGATCATCGCCTCCAGCATGTCGGAGACCGACTGGCACATGCTGATGATGTAGTTGGGGACGGCTTCGGGACCGTACAGCGCAACGGCTTTGGCTGCGGCACGAACGATGCCCAACTCCTTGGTGGCCAGCTCGCTCAGCTCGGCGTCGGGACCGATCAGCGGCCGGCGCGAGGTCAGTTCGGTCGACAGCAGCGCCACCCGCTCGTCCTCGTCGAGTGAGGTGTAGTCAGGATGCACACCGGCCCAGGCGATCAGCTCGGCCACCACCTCCTCGTGCATGTCCGAGTTCTGGCGCATGTCCAGGCCGTACAAGTTGAATCCGAACGTACGCACGCCTTCCCGCAGCGTGCGCAGCCGGTCGTCGGCGATGATCTCGTCACTATTGGCGCGCAATGCCGCGTCGATGACATCGAGATCGGCGAGCAGTTCGCCGGCTGTCTCATACGGTGCCGAGCCGTCCACCAGGTACAGGTCCGACGTGCGCATCACGTCCTCGCCGAACATCGCGGTGGCTTTGGCCGCCAATCGGGAACGGATGTGCCGCAATGCAATCCGACACGGCTCGTCCGCCGATGGGTCTTCTGGCGACGTTCCGGTCAGCGCGTACAGCGCATCGAAGGGCACCGTGAGCCTGGTCGACAGGCTCATCTCCATCCCCAGCACCTCCAACTGCTCGAGATAGTGGCCGATGGCGGTGCGCGCGGCCATCGTCGTGGAGAAGCCGACCACCTCCTCGGTCACATAGGGGTTGCCGTCACGATCGCCGCCGATCCACGAGCCCATCCGGATCATCGGCTGATCCTCGATACCCGCGTCCGGATAGGCGCCACGCAACGCCTGCCGCACCTGCGTATTGATCTTGGGCACCACTTCGAAGAACGCGGCATCGTAGTACCGCAGTCCGGTACGGATCTCGTCCTCGATGCGTGGTCGCTCCAGCCGGATCAGCGCGGTCTGCCACAGGGTGAGGATCTGCCTGCGGATCCCCTCGATGATCTCCTCGTCCTCCTCCGGCGTCGGATCCTGCCGCAGGTGTGCCCGCAGCAGGTCTGTGATGCGGTGCTGCGCCTCGAACACCGAGCGGCGGCGGGTTTCGGTCGGGTGCGCGGTGATCACCGGCACCACCGTCGCGTCGGCGAGCGCGGCACCGACTGCGGCGTCGCTCAGATCGGCGGCGGCGAGTCTGGAGTAGGTGGCGGCCAGGCTGCTCGTTTGCGGCGGATCGCCCGCCCGGACGTGAATCCGGCGCCGGCGTTCGCGGTGAATGTCCTCGGCCAGGTTGGACAGCAGCGCGAAGTGACTGAAGGCCCGGATGATGGGCAGCGCGACCGCGATATCGATGTCGGCATACCGATCAGCAAGATTGTCGCGGTCGAGTTCGCCGCGCCGGATGCGGAAGGCGTCGCGTCGCGAACCCTCGACGAGATCGAAGATGTCGTCGCCGGAGTGGGTGCGAACGGTGTCACCGAGGATGGTGCCGAGCAGGCGGATGTCGTTGCGGAGCGGCTCGGTCAGTGACCGCCCTTCGTCATCGATGTGAATGTGGTCGACGATCGAAATCGATGGCCGCCAGCTTGCTGCACCCCGTGAAGGACTCGAATCGCTCATGGCGACCAGTATTGCGCCAATTGCGGTTCGTGGCAGTGCGACCGGGGAATCGGGCTTTGGTCGCGTGCGAAGTGGTGACGTGAGGCGACGAGTGTCACCGGACCCTTCGAGACCCTCGCTCGTGCCTCGCTTCGGCCTCAGGGATCAAGATGACCGGCCGGTACAGGGAGCGTGTGAACGTCAGGAGAGTTTGATGTCGACGCCGATGCCGATGATGAAGATGACCCAGATGAGGCCGACGAAGATGGTGAGACGGTCGAGGTTGCGTTCGACGACGCTGGACCCGGACAGGCTGGACTGCACGCCACCACCGAACAGCGACGACAGGCCGCCGCCTTTGCCACGGTGCAACAGCACCAGCGCGATCATCAGGATGCTGGTGATGATCAGTCCGATGTCGAGTGCGAGCTTCACGAGTGGCGGTGTCCTGTCGGTCTCGGGTGCGTAAACATGTGGCGGACCGGCCCTGGTGGGAACCGATCCGCCACAGTCTACGCTAACGCCGGGTTACGGCAGCGGGCCCCCGGCGGCGATGGCCGACAGCGTTGCGAACTCGTCCGGCTTGAGCGATGCCCCGCCGACGAGTGCCCCGTCGACGTCTGGCCGGCCGACGATGTCGCCGACGTTCTTGGCGTTGACAGAGCCGCCGTACAGGATCCGCACCGAAGCCGCGGTCTCGGCATCGGCGATCTCGGCCAGTGCGCCACGCACGGCGGCACACACCTCCTGCGCGTCGTCGGCGCTGGCCACCCGGCCGGTACCGATGGCCCATACGGGCTCGTAGGCGATCACGGTCTTGCCGATCTCCTCGGCCGACAGCCCGGCGAGTGACCCCTTGAGCTGCGCGACGTTGTAGTCGACGTGATTGCCGGCCTCGCGGACCTCCAGGCCCTCACCGATACAGACGATCGGCGTGATGCCGTGCCGCAGTGCGGCTTTGGCCTTGGCCAGCACCGCCTCGTCGGTCTCGGCATGCAGGGTGCGGCGCTCGGAATGCCCGACCACCACGAAGGTGCAACCCAGCTTGGCCAGGAACGCCCCGCTGATCTCACCGGTGTAGGCGCCCGAATCGTGTTCGGACAGGTCCTGCGCCCCGTAGGTGAGCAGCAGCTTGTCGCCGTCGACGACGGTCTGCACGCTGCGGATGTCGGTGAACGGCGGGATCACCGTCACGTCGACCTTGTCGAAGTACTTGGCCGGCAGCGCGAACGCCAGCTTCTGCACCAGCGCGATGGCCTCGAGGTGGTTGAGGTTCATCTTCCAGTTGCCCGCGATCAGCGGCTTGCGTGTGGTCACGTATCAGCTCTCCAAAACCTTCAGTCCCGGCAGTTCCTTGCCCTCCAAATATTCCAGCGAAGCACCGCCGCCGGTGGAGATATGGGAGAAACCGGAATCGGGCAGACCCAGCGTGCGCACCGCAGCAGCCGAATCACCGCCACCGACGACGGTGAACGCACCACCGGCGGTGGTCTCGGCGATCGCCTCAGCGACCCCGCGGGTACCGTCGGCGAACTTCTCGAACTCGAACACGCCCGACGGGCCGTTCCAGAAGATCGTCTTGGCGCCCGAGAGCACTGCGGTAAACCGTTTGACGGATTCGGGTCCGATGTCCAGGCCCATCCAGCCGTCCGGGATCTCGTCGGCGGCAACGGTCTGCGAGTCGGCATCGGCGGCGAACTTGTCGGCCACCACCACATCGACCGGCAGCTTGATCACGTCACCGAATCGTTCCAGCAGGTCTTTGCAGACGTCGATCTGATCTTCCTGCAACAGTGAGGTGCCCACCGAATGACCTTGCGCGGCAAGGAACGTAAATGCCATACCGCCGCCGATGACGAGGGTGTCGACCTTGGGGGCCAGCGATTCGATGACGCCGAGCTTGTCGGAGACCTTCGACCCGCCGAGCACCACGGCGTACGGCCGCTCCACCTCGTGGGTCAGCTTGGCCAGCACGTCGACCTCGGCGGCCACCAGATTGCCCGCGTAATGCGGCAGCAGCTTGGCGACGTCGTAGACCGAGGCCTGCTTGCGGTGCACGACACCGAAACCGTCGGAGACGAAGGCGCCGTCGTCGCCGACGAGCTCCACCAGGGCCTTGGCCAGCGATTCGCGCTCGGCCTCGTCCTTGGACGTCTCACGCGGGTCGAACCGGATGTTCTCCAGCAGGAGCACGTCACCGTCGGTGAGCCCTTCGGCACGGGCGAGTGCGTCCGAACCGACGACGTCGCCGGCAAGTTGCACGTTGCGACCGAGTTCGGCCGACAGGCGCTCGGCGACGGGCGCGAGCGAGAACTTCGGGTCGGGCTCACCCTTGGGCCGACCGAGGTGGGCGGTGATGATCACCTTGGCACCCGCATCGATCAGCGCGCCCAGGGTGGGCAGCGACGCCAGAATGCGGCCCGGATCGGTGATCGTCGACCCGTCGAGCGGGACGTTGAAATCCGACCGAACCAGCACACCGCGACCCGAAACACCTTCTTCGAGAAGGTCTTTCAGAGTGGCTACGGGCATCAGAGCGACTTTCCGACCAGACCGATGAGGTCGACGAGGCGGTTGGAGTAGCCCCACTCGTTGTCGTACCAGGACACGGCCTTGATCTGATTGCCGAGCACCTTGGTCAGGCCGGCGTCGTACAGCGAGCTGTGCGGGTCGGTGACGATGTCGCTGGAGACGATCGGCGCGTCGTAGTACTTGAGGATTCCCTTGAGCGGGCCCTCGGCGGCGGCCTTCATCGCGGCGTTGACCTCGTCGGCGGTGGTGCTCTTGGTGACCTCGACGGTGAGGTCGGTGACCGAACCGGTGGGGATCGGCACACGCAGCGCATAGCCGTCGAGCTTGCCCTTCAGTTCCGGGAGAACCAGGGCGATGGCCTTGGCGGCACCTGTCGAGGTGGGCACGATGTTGATGGCCGCGGCGCGCGCGCGACGCAGGTCCTTGTGCGGGCCGTCCTGCAGGTTCTGATCCTGGGTGTAGGCGTGCACGGTGGTCATCAGGCCGCTGACGATGCCGAACTCGTCGTTGAGGACCTTGGCGAACGGGCCGAGGCAGTTGGTGGTGCACGAGGCGTTGGAGATGATGTTCTGGCTGCCGTCGTACTTGTCGTCGTTGACGCCCATCACGATGGTGATGTCCTCGTCGGAGGCGGGGGCGGAGATGATGACCTTCTTGGCGCCGGCGTCAAGGTGTCCCTGCGCCTTGGCGCGGGCGGTGAAGATGCCGGTGGACTCGACGACCACGTCGACGCCCAGGTCGCCCCACGGCAGGGCCGCCGGGCCTTCCTTGACCTCGAGGGCCTTGATCTTCACATCACCGACGACGATGGTGTCTTCGCCTTCGAGGGAGACATCCTGCGGCAGGCGGCCGAGGATGGAGTCGAACTTCAGCAGGTGCGCGAGACTCGCATTGTCGGTCAGGTCGTTGACCGCGATGATCTCGATGTCGGTGGTCCCCAGCGCCTTTTGTGCCTCGACAGCGCGGAAGAAGTTGCGGCCGATCCGGCCGAATCCGTTAACGCCTACCCGAACAGTCACAGTTGTGCTCCTTAGCGGTATTCATCGACGGGCCGTGCGGCCCCGGGTACGGGCCACCGGTGGCACCCGTCCGGTGCCGCCGAGAGACCTACGCCGCATCTCAGCCTAGTAGGCCGGGGTTGCCGGAGCAGCATGTGGCACCGAAAAATCAGGCGTCGTCGAGCAGGTCGGAGGTGACCGCCGCCTCGGTGTCCGGAATGCCTTCTGCGCGTGCCTTTTTGTCGGCCATCGACAGCAGTCGGCGAATCCGGCCCGCGACGGCGTCCTTGGTCATCGGCGGGTCGGCGAGTTGGCCGAGTTCTTCGAGCGACGCCTGCCGGTGCGTCACCCGCAACTGCCCGGCGGCGAGAAGGTGGTCGGGGATCTCGTCGCCGAGGATCTCCATGGCGCGCTCGACGCGGGCAGCGGCTGCGACCGCGGCGCGCGCGGAGCGTCGGAGGTTGGCATCGTCGAAGTTGGCCAGGCGGTTGGCGGTGGCGCGGACCTCGCGACGCATGCGGCGCTCCTCCCACACCAGCCGGGTGTCGTGGGCACCCATCCGGGTCAGCAGCGCACCGATGGCCTCGCCGTCGCGGATCACCACCCGGTCGGCCCCGCGGACCTCGCGGGCCTTGGCGGTGACACCGAGCCTGCGGGCGGCACCGACGAGGGCGAGCGCGGCCTCGGGTCCGGGACAGCTGACCTCGAGCGCCGACGACCGGCCGGGTTCGGTGAGCGAGCCGTGTGCGAGGAACGCACCGCGCCACGCGGCCTCGGCGTCGGCGACACTGCCGCCGACCACCTGTGCGGGCAGGCCACGGACCGGCCGGCCCCGCATGTCGAGCAGACCGGTCTGCCGCGCCAGTCCCTCGCCGTCCTTGGTGACCCGGACGATGAACCGTGCGCTCTTGCGGATTCCGCCGCTGCGCAGGACGTGCACCTCGGAGCCGTATCCGTAGAGGTCGTGGATCTCGCCCCGCAGGCGCCGCGCGACGTTGCCCACGTCGAGTTCGGCCTCGACCACGACGCGGCCGGCAACGATGTGCAGGCCACCGGCGAACCGAAGAAGGGCGGAGACCTCTGCCTTCCGGGAGCTGACCGTGGTCACCGAGAGGCGACTGAGCTCATCCTTGACCGCCGCCGTCATCGCCACCAGTACCTGGCCTCCTGTCATCTTCCCCATCCCCCTGCTTGCTGTGGTGTGACCGCGAGACCACTCCGTGAGCCGCGAGCGCCAAGCATCACCGAACGGGCATCACCCCGACGAACGGCCATTATCGCAAGGCCGTGACGGCGCGCATACGCGCATGCTCCGATCCGACTTCGTTATCTTAGGTAACAAAGACTATTTATCTTCATACAGGTCGCGGATCAGATGCGCCAATTTCTCCGGGTCGTGCACATGCCTGCCGGCCACCGCGAGATCACCCACGTGAAGCGTCGCGCCGAACTTGGCCGCAGCTTGCTCGAGGTACTCGCGCTCGCGCCCCGCCGGCACCGACGCGGAATCGACCACCACGTGATCGACACGGAAGGCAGCGGCGTGCGCATGCAGCACATGCAGATGACGCTCCACCGAAAAGCCCGGTGTCTCACCCGGTTCCGGCGCCAGATTGACCA
>NZ_CALLZT010000039.1:0-2735 GCF_937858515.1 uncultured Gordonia sp.
GCTACCGGGTGCTGCCGTACTCCTGGTACGAGCAGACTCCGCTGAGCAACCAGGAGTCCAAGCTCGATGATGCCTATCGGATGCGGCAGGACCCGGCGCTCACCGTGCGCATGCCGATCGTCGACCCCGGAAACCCGCTCGACGGTGTCAACGTCGTCATCTGGACCACCACTCCGTGGACCTTGCCGTCCAACCTCGCGGTCGCCGTCCACCCCGACGTCGAGTACGTCCACGTGAAAGCCGATGACGGGCAAGAGTATCTGCTCGCCGAGGCCCGACTCGGCGTGTACGCCAAGGAATTCGGCGACCCCGTTACCGTCGCGTCCTATCGGGGCCGCGATCTACAAAACCTTTCGTACACACCGCCGTTCGACTTCTTCGCCGGGCACCCCAACGCGCATCGGGTGCTCCTGGCCGACTACGTCACCACCGACAGCGGCACCGGTATCGTGCACCTGGCGCCGGCCTTCGGTGAAGAGGACATGGACGTGGCCGGCGCCAACGGCATCGAGGTGGTGCAGCCGCTCGATCAGGGCGGAAAGTTCACCGCGCAGGTGCCGCCGTACGAGGGCCTGATGGTCTTCGACGCCAACCCGGTGATCATCAAGGACCTCAAGGCTGCGGGCAAAGTGTTGCGCCACGAGACCATCGAGCACTCCTACCCGCACTCGTGGCGGTCGGGTCAGCCGCTGATCTACATGGCGGTGCCGTCGTGGTTCGTGGCGGTGACCCCGATCAAGCAGCGCATGCTGGAGCTGAATCAGGAGATCACGTGGTCGCCGTCGCATATCCGCGACGGCCAGTTCGGCAAGTGGCTCGAGGGTGCCCGCGACTGGAACATCAGCCGCAACCGGTACTGGGGTGCGCCCATCCCGGTGTGGGTCTCGGACGACCCGGAGTTCCCGCGCGTCGACGTCTACGGCAGCCTCGACGAACTCGAAGGCGACTTCGGGGTGCGTCCGACCAACCTGCACCGCCCGTACATCGATGAGCTCACCCGGCCCAATCCCGATGACCCGTCGGGCAATTCGACGATGCGCCGGGTTCCGGAGGTGCTCGACTGCTGGTTCGAGTCGGGGTCGATGCCGTACGCACAGGTGCACTACCCCTTCCAGAACAAGGGCTGGTTCGACGGTGACACGTCGTCGGGGGAGGTACCGCACAATCCGGGCGACTTCATCGTCGAATACAACGGGCAGACCCGTGGCTGGTTCTACAATCTGCACGTGCTGGCCACCGCGCTGTTCGACAGGCCCGCGTTCAAGAGCGTCATCGCCCACGGCATCGTTCTGGGTGACGACGGTCAGAAGATGTCCAAGTCCAAGCGCAACTATCCGGACGTCAACGAGGTCTTCGACCGCGATGGCTCCGACGCGATGCGCTGGTTCCTGATGGCATCGCCGGTGCTGCGCGGCGGCAACCTCGTCGTCACCGAACGCGGTATCCGGGAGGGCGTGCGGCAGGCGTTGCTGCCGCTGTGGAACGCCTACAGCTTCCTCCAGCTGTACGCCGACCGCCCGGCAACCTGGCGCACCGACTCCGAACATGTTCTCGACCGGTACATCCTGGCCAAGCTGGCCGCCACCCGGGATGCGATGACCGAGGCTCTCGACGTGTACGACATCGCCGGTGCGTGCGAGTCGTTCCGCGAGTTCGTCGAGTCGCTCACCAACTGGTACGTCCGGCGTTCGCGCTCGCGCTTCTGGGCCGGTCAGGATACCGACGCCGACGCCTTCGACACGTTGTACACGGTGCTGGAGGTGGCGTGCCGGCTCGCGTCGCCGCTGCTGCCACTGGCCACCGAGGCCATCTGGCGGGGCCTGACGGGGGAGCGGTCGGTGCATCTGACCGACTGGCCGGAGGCCGGCGACCTGCCCGCCGACGCCGAGTTGGTGGCTGCGATGGACGAGGTGCAGGCGGTGTGCTCGACGGCGTCGAGTGTGCGCAAGGCCAACAAGCTGCGCGTGCGGCTGCCGCTGCCCGGGCTGACCGTGGCCTCGCCGACGGCCGAACGCCTTCGTCCGTTCACTGACCTCATCGCCGACGAGATGAACGTCAAGTCTGTGACTCTGGCGACCGACGCGGACAGATTCGGCCGTTACGAGCTGACCGTCAATGCCCGCGCCGCGGGCCCGCGTCTGGGCAAGCAGGTGCAGCAGGTGATCAAGGCGGTCAAGGCCGGAAACTGGTCGGTGCGCACCGAATCCGACGGTACCGAGGTGGTCTCCGCCGACGGTGTCGACCTCGCCGACGGCGAATACTCGCGCAAACTCGTTGCGGTCGAACCGGATTCGACGGCCGAGCTGCCGGGCGGTGCGGGGCTGGTGGTGCTCGACACCGCGGTTACCGAGGAACTGGAGGCCGAGGGCTGGGCCAAAGACCGGGTCCGCGAACTCCAGGACGCCCGCCGCTCATTGGATCTCGACGTCTCCGACCGTATCGAGGTCCGCCTGGTGGTACCCGCCGAACGCATCGACTGGGCCCGGCGCCACGCCGCCCTGATCGCCGGTGAGGTCCTCGCCGTCACCTTCGACGTGGTGCCCACCGAATCCGGTTCCGGCGCCATCGAACTCGGTGACGGCGTCACCGCCGACATCACCAGGTCCGGCTCCTGACACGTTGCCGCCGCGGGCCCTCACCCGCGGCGGCAACACTCCTCACCCGAAGCAGTGACCCCACATCTTGATCCCTGAGGCCGAAGCGACGAAGCAGTGATCAACCTTCTTGATCCCTGA
>NZ_CALLZT010000040.1:0-15527 GCF_937858515.1 uncultured Gordonia sp.
ACGCGGCACACCACCAGACTACACCCAAGTCGACCTTAACTGAACGGTATTGAGGCTAGAACTGGTTAGTGCCCTCCTTCGTCAGCGGTGTTGAGCACGTTGATGCCGCGGAACAGCGCCGACGGACAGCCGTGGCTGACCGCCGCCACCTGGCCGGGCTGGGCCTTGCCGCAGTTGAACGCGCCCCCGAGGCGCCAGGTCGACGGCCCGCCGACCGCTTCCATCGCGTTCCAGAAATCGGTGGTGGTGGCCTGGTAGGCGACGTCGCGGAGCTGGCGTCGAGTCTGCCGTTACGGATACGGAAGAAACGTTGCCCGGTGAACTGAAAGTTGTAGCGCTGCATATCGATCGACCACGACTTGTCGCCGACGACGTAGATGCCGTCGTCGACGCGGGCGATCAGGTCGTCGGTGCTGATGTCGTCCGCGGCGGGGGCCAGGCTCACGTTGGCCATCCGCTGAATCGGGACGTGGTGCGGCGAGTCGGCGTACGAGCAGCCGTTGGATCGCGCCAGCCCGAGCCGGGGTGCGAACACCCGGTCGAGCTGATATCCGACGAAGATGCCCTCACGCACCAGATCCCAGCTTTGCGCGGCCACCCCTTCGTCGTCGTATCCGACAGTTGCCAAACCGTATTCGACGGTACGGTCGGCGGTGACGGTCATCGCCGGTGATCCGTAGCGCATGGTGCCGAGTTTGTCGGGGGTGGCGAAGGAGGTGCCGGCGTACGCGGCTTCGTAGCCGATCGCGCGGTCGTATTCGGTTGCGTGACCGATCGATTCGTGGATGGTCAACCACAGGTTGGTCGGGTCGATCACCAGATCCGTCGGTCCCGCAACAACACTCGGTGAATTGACCTTCTCGGCCAATAGCCCCGGCAGGGTCGTCAGCTCGGTGGTCCAGTCCCACACGTCATCGTCGGTGAGTGTCTCCCAGCCCCGGGCGGTCGGAGGCGCGAGCGTGGTCATCGTCTCGAACTTGCCGGCGGCGGTGTCGACGGCGGTCGCGTCCACGTGCGGCTCCACCCGTACCCGCTGCTGGGTGATCGAACTGCCGAAGGTGTCGGCGTAGAAGGTCTGCTCCTTCACGCAGATCACCGAGGCGGTCACGTGGTCGACGCCGTCGGCGGCCAGGAGCCGGGCCGAATACTCGGCGAGCAACGATGCCTTGTCGGCGGTCGGTACCTCGAACGGGTCGGTGCGATAGGCCGACACCCACGTCGCGTCCCGGTACACGGGTTCGCCGGCCAGCTCGATGCGTTCGGCGTTCAGGGATCTCAGAGTGGCGGCCACGGCGACAGCTCGTCGCGCGGATGTGGCCGCGGAGTCGGTGGTCAGCTCGGGATGGGAGGCGAAGCCCCAGGTGCCGTCGACGATGACCCGCACGGCGAAACCGACCTCGCCCGCGGTGACCGCCGATTCGAGCTTCCCGTCCCGCAGGTTCAAGTTCTCGTTGCTGAGCCGGTGCAACCGCAGGTCCGCGTACGAGGCGCCCGCGGCGAGCGCCGCCGACAGCGCCGCATCGGCCAGCTGATGGCGGGGCAGGGCGAGAAAGTCCGGGTCGACGTCGCGGGTGGCGGTCACCTCCCGGACTCTACTGACATCGGGCCCCGATAGCGGTCTAATGCCTGGCGCGTCTGCGTGGTGCCGGGCACCGGACCCCTAGAATCACCGGTGATGGTGCGGCAGAGACATGTGGGTGCGGTGGTTGCCGCGGTGATCGTGCTCGTGGTGACGAGCATTGTCGGGTGTTCGAGCGTCGATGACGGTCCTCGGGACGCCTTGGACCGATACCTGACGGCATTCGATGACCACGACATCGCGGGCGCCGCCGAACTCACCGACAATCCGGACGCGGCGCAGACCGGCATCGAACAAGTGTGGAAGGGGCTGTCCGCCCAGGGCGTGTCGTCCTCGACCGGTCACGCACGCACGACCGCCGACAACGCCGACATCGACGTCATGTACACCTGGAAGCTCGCGGGCGGGCAGACCTGGGAGTATCCGGCGACAGTGAAGATGGCGAAATCGACGCAGGGCTGGATCGTGCGCTGGGCGCCGACGAACATCCACCCCGACCTGGGCCGCAATCAGCGACTGCTGCTGGAGACCACGTCCGCGCCGCGGGCGACGGTGAACGAGTCCGACGGTTCGCAGGTGTTGGTAGACGGCACCTTCTACGGCATCGCCTTCGACGCCAAGGCCGCCGCCCGAAAAGGCAGTGTCGTCGACTCGGTCACGTCGGTCGTCGGCGCGCTACGGCTGTACGCGCCGGATCTTTCGGTGCAGACCATCACTGAGAAATCGACCGCTTCCGAAGGCATTTACCCGATCGCACGCCTGACCGAGGCACAGTACAACGCGATCCATGATCAGCTCGACATTCCCGGAGTGCTGATCACCGAACAGACCGACCTGGTGGCCAAGGACAAGCGGTTCGCTCCGGGCCTGCTCTCGGTGGTCCGCGGACTGGTTAGCTCCGAGGTGGAGGGTAAGGCCGGGTGGCGGGTGATCACCACCAACGCCAACGGTCTGCGGACCGGCGTCGTCGCCGACCACGCCCCCCAGCCGGCTCCCGCGGTGTCGTTGACGCTGTCGCGGTCCAGGCAGAACGCGGCTCAGCGTGCGGTCAACGCCCGAAGCCGTTTCCCCGTCGCGATGGTGGTGATGCAGGCATCGACCGGACGAATTCTCGCGATCGCTCAGAACCCGCTCGCCGACCGGAGTGGTTCGATCGCGACCACCGGCCTGTATCCGCCCGGCTCGACATTCAAGATTGTCACCGCTGCCGCCGCGATCGGTAAGAATCTGGCACACCCCGGCACGATGGTGCCGTGTCCGGGAACCATCGACATCGGTCCACGTCGCATCCCCAATTACGACCGGTTCGCTCTCGGGACGGTATCGATGCAGCAGGCCTTCGCGGCGTCGTGCAACACCAGCTTCGCCAAGCTCGCCAGCGAGATGGGACCGGCCGACCTCCCCAGTACAGCGGCGGCTTTGGGTATCGGCCCGGACTACACGATCGCCGGCCTCGAATCGGTGTCCGGAACGGTGCCGCTGTCCTCCGATCTCGTCGAACGCACCGAGGACGGATTCGGTCAGGGCAAGGTGCTGGTGAGTCCGCTAGGCCTGGCAATTGCAGTGTCCACCATCGCACGTGGCGGCAAATCGCCTGTACCGCAACTGATTCGAGGTAGACGGACCATCGTGAAGGGCGGTGGAAAACCGGCCCTCGACCCGGTGGTGTTCACCGAACTCCGGTCGATGATGCGCGCGGTGGTCACCGGCGGCACCGCCACCCTGATCAACGGGATGGGTGAGGTGTACGGCAAGACCGGTGAGGCCGAGTTCGCCGGCGGCTCACACGCCTGGTTCGCCGGCTACCGGGGTGACCTGGCCTTCGCCACCCTCGTCGTCGGCGGCGGCGACTCCACCAACGCCGTAGCCGTCACCCGGGACTTCCTCGCCGCCCTCCCGAACTGAGTCCGTTCCCGCGCAGCTACTTCGTTGCACGCCGAACGGATCCGTTTGGCGTCCAAGGAAACCGTTCGGCGTGAGCGTGGCCGCCTGTGGAGTGGAGATCGCAACAGCGGCCAGATGATCGCGGGTGTGGAAGTCCGCAACCCGTTTGGCGAACACCGCGAACGTTAGGTCCTCGTCGCCTTCGAAGTCTTGTCACGTGCGGCGGGGGAGGATCAGGAGTTGACCGGTTTCGGGGTGGGGCCAGGTTTCTACGGGGTGGTCGTAGGTGTGTGAGAGGAGGTCGGCGGTCATGACTTCGGGGGTCGGGCCGTGGGCTACCAGGCGGCCCTGCTTCATGACGGCTACCTGGTCGGCGTAGGCGGCGGCGAGCGAGAGATCGTGGACGACGATCAGGACGGCGGTGCCCTGGTCGCGCTGGCGGCGCAGGATGTCGAGGACGGCTTCCTGGTGGTGGATGTCGAGGGCGGCGGTAGGTTCGTCGAGAAGCATCACCGGGGCCTGTTGGGCGAGGGCGCGGCCGAGGGACACCCGGGCTTGCTGACCACCGGAGAGCTGGGAGAAAGGGCGGTCGAGGATGTCGCCGAGGTCGCATTCGGCGATGGCGTCGGCGATGATCTGCGGGGACTGCACCGCCTGCGGGGTGCGTAGCCACGGGAAGCGGCCCATCTGCACCACCTCGGCGACGGTGAACGGGGTGTCGGTGCGGTTGGTCTGCGTCACCAGCGACCGTTCCCGCGCCAGGTCGCGATGGCCGATAGCACCGATTTCGTGGCCGTTGATGCGGACAGTTCCCGACGCCGGTCGGCGCACCCCCGACAGTGCCGACAGCAGCGTCGACTTGCCGCAGCCGTTGGGGCCGACGAGCGCGCACAGCGAACCGCCGTCGACCGTCAGCGACACACCCTTCACCACTTCGCGCCCGCCGAGCGTGATGTGAATGTCGTCGGCGATCAGACCCGTCGTATTACTCACCAGCCAGCCCCCGCGTGCCGGCTGCGGCGCAGCAGGATGAAGAACAACGGGCCACCGATCAGGGCCGTGAACATGCCGATCGGGAGGTCGGCGTCGCCGATCATGGTGCGGGCCGCCAGATCGGCGCCCACCAGCACCAGCGCGCCACCGATCAGGCTCGCCGGCAACAGGGTGGCGTGACGGGGGCCCAGCACCAGCCGCATGACGTGCGGCACGATCAGTCCGACGAACATGATGATGCCCGCGAACGCGACAGCGGCAGCGGTGAGAATCGCCACGAGAACGATCGCCTGACGACGCACCACCTCGACGTTCACTCCGAGCGAGGCCGCCTGAACGTCGCCGAGGGCGAGCAGATCGAGCTTGTGGCTGAGCGCGAGAGCCCCCGCACAACCGGCGACGATCAGCGGCGCCGCCACCCACACCTGATTCCACGAGGCACCGGCCACCGAGCCGAGCTGCCAGAACACGATCTGCTCACGGTCGTTCGGATTGGCCACGAACGTCAGATACGCGATGATGCCGGTCGCGAACGCATTGACCGCGATGCCGGTGAGCACCAGCATGATCGTCGACGACGCCCCGTCGCGTAGCGACAGCAGATATACCGCGGCCGTGGTGAACAGGCCGAACACGAACGCGGCACCGGCCAGCGCCCACTCGTTGGAGCCGCTGCCGCCGAGCACGATGATCAGGCACGCCCCGATCGCCGCACCCGACGAGACACCGACGATGCCCGGCTCGGCTAGCGGATTGGCCAGCACACCCTGTAGCAGACAGCCGCCCGCGCCGAGCCCGGCACCGACGATCAGCCCGAGCACGATCCGCGGGAACCGCACGTTCCACAGGGTTTCCTCGCCATTCTCGTGCGTCGGCAACGGCCCGATGTCGAGATGCCAGTGGTGGGCCAGACTGCCCAGCACCTCCGACGGCGCGATCGCGACCTTGCCGCTGCCCGCCGAGATCACCACGAGCACCGCGAGCGCGATCAGCATGCCGACGATGATCGCGATACTGCGGGTCAGGCGGGATCTGCGCCGACCGTCGGAGGCTTGTATTGTCGCAGGCCGCTCGGCCACGGACACATCATCTTTCACCGATAGACCGCCTTCGCCAGGGCGCCGATGACCTCGCCGACGTCCGGCCCGAACGCCAGGATCTTCGTCTCGTCCATCTGCACGACCCTGCGATGTCGCCCGGCCGACGTCGCGGCGATCCCGGCGATCTTGAGGACACCGTCCGGACCGCCGACGGTGTCGGCGCCCTGCTTCATCACCAGGATCACGTCGGGGTCGGCGCGGATCATGGCCTCGGCCGAGATCATCGTGAACGCTCCCGTCAGGTCGGCTTTAGTGCCGGCGTCGACGCCGCCGATCGCCTCGATCAGGCTGTCGGCACCCGAACCCGGTCCGGCCAGAAGGGTCAGTTTGGGGCCGCGAACGTACACGAACGCGATCGTCGGATTCCCCGACGGATTGGGCACCAATTGCCGGGCTTCGGCCACCTGCCGGTCGGTGCGTGCGATGAGTGCCCTGCCTTCGGCGGACACACCGAGTGCGTCGGCCACCGACTCGATCAGCTCAGTGTTGTTGTCGAGACTGCGGATGGCGGTGAACAGCACGACAGGGATCCCGGAGTTGCGGATCTGGTCGATCGCACCGGCCGGGGTGGTGTCCTGGTTGATGAGCAGTACGCTCGGCCGCAGCTTGAGCACCATTTCGGCGTTGAGGCTGTGACCGCGGTTGGTCACCACCGGTAGGCCGACGGCGGCCGGGAAGATCGTCGACGTGTCGCGGCCGACCATCCGCGAACCGAGGCCGAGCGAGAAGACGATGCTGCCGAGGGTGCCGTTGATGTCGACCGCGATGATGCGGGAGGCGTCGGCCACGGTGACCTTGCGGCCACCGGCGTCGGTCACGGTTGCCGGCAGCACCGGTCGCGGGTCCGTGGTGATGGGGTGGACGTCGGTGCCGGGTAGCTGCGCGGTCTGTGGGCCGTCGCGCAGGTGTGCGGTCGACGCCTTGGCGGTCTTGTCCTGGTCGATCGGGGTCACGAAACAGGAGGTCACGGTCAGTGCGACGAGGCCGGTGATCAGGACGAACAGCAGTCTCGCCGATCGACGTGCACGTACCGAGGTGCTTGCGTCAGGCATTTGTCTCACCGGACCCTTCGTGACCCTTGCTCGTTCCTCGCTTCGGCCTCAGGGATCAAGATGTGTTCCCCGGCCGTCACCTTAGCCGGGTGCGCCGGACCCGATGGCGTGGCGGCAGGTTCTAAGCTGGACGCCATGACCGTTCGCGCTCCCCTGAAACCCGGCACACTGTCACCGACGCTGCCGGTGCCCGATTCCATCGAACGCCCGGAGTATGTGTGGAAGCCGACCGCGAACGAGGGGCACGAGCCGTGGGTGCAGACGCCCGAGACCATCGAGAAGATGCGGCTGGCGAGCAAGATCGCCGCCAACGCGCTCGCCGAGGCCGGTAAGGCCGTCGCCCCCGGCGTCACCACCGACGAGCTCGACCGTATCGCGCACGACTACATGATCGACCACGGGGCCTACCCGTCGACGCTCGGCTACCGGGGGTTCCCCAAGTCGTGCTGCACCTCGCTGAACGAGGTGATCTGCCACGGGATCCCCGACTCGACCGTCATCGAGGACGGCGACATCGTCAACATCGACGTCACCGCCTACATCGACGGCGTGCACGGCGACACCAACGCGACGTTCCTGGCGGGCAACGTCTCACAGGAGGCGGCCGACCTCGTCGAACGAACCCGCATCGCCACCGAGCGTGCCATCAAGGCCGTCAAACCGGGCCGCGAACTCAACGTGATCGGCCGCGTCATCGAGTCCTACGCCCACCGGTTCGGCTACAGCGTGGTCCGTGACTTCACCGGCCACGGCATCGGCGAGACCTTCCACAACGGTCTGGTGATCCTGCACTACGACCAGCCCAACGTCGATACCGTCATCGAACCGGGCATGGTGTTCACCATCGAACCGATGATCAACCTCGGCGGCCTGCCGTACGAGATCTGGAAGGACGGCTGGACCGTCGTCACCGTCGACCGCAAATGGACGGCGCAGTTCGAGCACACCCTGGTGGTCACCGACACCGGCGCCGAGATCCTGACACTGCCCGATCCAGAGATCTGATTCGGCACATCCGTTTTCGCAGCGTGGTGAGGCAATCCCGGGAGTAGCGTCGACCCGGACGGATTGCGGGTCCGGCGATCCCGACCGAGGAGGAATGCGATGTTGTCTTCCGCAACGGGGTGGTGGCGCAAGCACTACAGCAAACTGCCGCCCGCTGTGCAGATGATCGGGCTGCAACTGTGGATGCCGCTGTTCTTCATCACCGCGTTCTGCCTGTGTTACGTCGTCGCCTTCCATGCACCGAAGGTGCACGACGTGCCGGTCGCGGTGGTCAACACGCCTGCGGCGTCGGTGGTGACGCAGAAGATCGAAGCCGGTGCCCCGGACACGTTCGCGTTCAGCTATTTCGCCGACCGATCGGCGGCCGTCGAGTCGGTGCGGGACGGCGACAATGCGGCAGCGCTCGTCATCTCCGCCGACGGGCAGGGCCAACCCGAACTCTTCGTGGCGGGGGCACATCAGTTCCAGGCGTCGAGCATCGTGAAGACGTCTTTTCAGCAGATCTTCGCCACCGGCGAGGGGGTGAAGATCACCGATATCGCGCCGCTGCCGAAGTCGGATTCATTCGGTCAGGGCGCCATGTACATGATGATGTCGTGGTGCATCGCCGGATACATGGTGGCGATGTTCATCGGCATGATGGGCGCACCGCTGGGCCATTGGACGCGGGTGAGCATCCTCGCAGGCGGTGCGATCGTACTGGCGGTGGTGTCCAACGTCATCGTCGGACCGATCGTCGGTGTCTACCCTGCGGAACACTTCCTGCAGATGACCGGCCTGGCGATGCTGTGGATCTTCGCGATCGGGTTGTTTGTCAACGGAATCTCGTACTTCTTCGGCAGATTCATCACCGGGCCGGCGCTGCTGATGTTCGTGTTCGTGTCGATCCCGGCGTCGGGGGCCGCGTTCCCGGCATGGATGGTGCCGTCGTTCTTCAAACATCTGCAGCCGTTCGTCGTCGGGCACGGCATCACCGAGATGATCAAACGAATCCTGTACGGGGTCGGCGAACCGTACTGGCAGGGCTTCCTGCTGATGGGCGCGTACGCGGTGCTCGGTGTGCTGACGATGCTTGTGGGTAAACGCTGGCGTGAATCCAAAGAGGTCGATCGCATCCTGTCCGGTCAGTCGACGATGATGATCGCCGCCCAGCGCGCGATGATGGCACACGGTATGGAGAATCGGGCAACTGTGCTGCGCCGGCACGGTATCGACCCGGAGACGGGCAAGCCGCTACACCAAGCGACCGGCACCGCCTCTGCGGACACGGACGATGCCGAGGCTTACACCGAACTCGAATTGACCGCCGGCGGCGACCCGCTGGTCAACGGGGGCAGAAGTCTGGGCCTGGGCGAGATCGATCGCGAACACGACATCCTGCAGGCCGACCGCACAGGTCAGGAGTGAACGGGGCGCTGCTGATCGGCGGAGCCACGTCCGACGCCGGCAAGAGCATGATCGTGACCGGGCTGTGCCGGGCGCTCGCACGGCAGGGAGTCCGCGTCGCGCCGTTCAAGGCGCAGAATATGTCCAACAATTCGGCCATCACCCGGGACGGGGGCGAGATCGGCCGTGCGCAGGCGTTGCAGGCGTTCGCCTGCGGACTCGAACCATCGACGCGATTCAATCCGGTGCTGCTCAAACCGGGCAGCGACCGCCGCTCGCATGTGGTGGTGCGCGGGAGGCCCGACGGCCAGATCGGTGCCGCCGACTACGCCACCCGGCGAGCGCAGTTACTCGGTGTCGTCACGGACGAACTTGCTTCTCTGCGTGCGGATTTCGATGTCGTGATCTGTGAGGGTGCGGGATCGATCGCCGAGATCAACCTGCGCGGCTCCGACATCGCCAACATGGGATTGGCGCAGGCCGCCTCGATGCCGGTGATCGTGGTCAGCGACATCGACCGGGGCGGATCACTGGCGCATCTGTTCGGCACCACCGCTGTGCTTGACGCCGACGACCAGAGCCTCGTAGCCGGGTACCTGATCAACAAGTTCCGCGGCGATCCCGGGCTGCTCGCACCGGGCCTGGACCAGTTGCGTGCGCTCACCGGCAGACCTACCTACGGTGTGGTGCCGTTCGCCTCCGGAATCTGGATCGACGCCGAGGATTCTCTGTCGGTCGCCGTCGGTCGCAGGGTCGGCCCGAGTGCCGACGACGGTCGTCGGGTCCGGTTGAGCGTCGCTGCGATCCGGCTGCCCCGCATCTCCAACTCCACCGACGTCGAGGCGCTGGCCTGCGAACCGGGCGTCGACGTCACCTGGGTCGACGATGCGAGTGCCGTCGCCGCCGCCGACATCGCGATCGTGCCGGGCACCCGGGCGACGGTGTCAGATCTCGCCTGGCTGCGTTCCCGTGGCATCGACGCCGCACTACGAACCCGGGCCGAACGGGGCCGGCCGATCATCGGGATCTGCGGCGGCTACCAGATGCTTGCCCGCGCCATCGTCGACGACGTCGAGTCGGGGAGCGGACGCGTCGACGGCCTCGGCCTGCTGGACATGACGATCCGGTTCGATACCGACAAGATCACCCGCCAGGTGACCGGACACGCGGACACCGCCGCAGGCCGAGTCCCGATCCGCGGCTACGAAATCCACCACGGCCGGGTGGCCGACAGCGCAGATGACCCATGGATCGCCCAGGGCCACAACGAGATCAAGGAGGGGTCGGTGCGGGGCGGGATACGCGGCACGCACTGGCACGGCCTGCTGGAGAACGACGCCTTCCGCCGCGACATTCTCACCACCCTCGCCGCTGAGGCCGGAAAACCCGACTTCGACGTGGCCCCCGACACCAGCGTCGCCGCGATCCGTACTGCCCAGGTCGACCTGATCGCCGACCTCCTCACCCACCACGTCGACCTCGACGCCCTGCTTCACCTCATCGACACGGGCGCGCAGGCAGCCGTACCGACCATCACGCACGCCCTCACCCGCTGAGCCCGACTATTGCCCCACCGGCCAGTGCTCGACCTCCCGCATCGGGAAGTCCTTCGGATTGCCCGTACACAGGGCGGCACCGTGCACCGATGCGGTGGCGGCGATGAGGCAGTCCGCCTGGTGGAGCGCTATTCCGCGCGCCGAGTATTCCGATCGCCATCGGCCACTGAGTCTGGCCGCCGCCGCATCGACCGAAAGGACCACCAGACCGGCGAGCAATGAATCGACCGCGTGCTGCTCCCGCGAACGCATCCCCCGGACGATCTCTTCGACGTTGATGGCGGTGGTCGCCGGAACGCCGCCGGTTACCCGCAATTCACGGATTCGCTGGACGGCAGGCCGACCGCGCAACGCGTCGATAAGGATCGTCGTGTCAAGGACGACGTGCACTACCCGGCCCGTCGCGGATCGCTGTGCCGTTGGGCGCGCACCCACGCGGCGGGATCGTCATCCCAGTCGTGACCGGTCTCCGGGATTGCGCCGAATGCGGATTCCAGTGCCCGCCAGCGCTCTTCCTGAGCGACCGCGGCCTCGACTGCCTGCCGGACGAACCCGCTGCGGCCGCGCGGACCTGCCACCTCATCAATGCGACCGACCAACTCGTCGTCCAACTCTATGTGCATTCTCATGTGCTAAGCATGACACATACCCGTCCTGATAGAAGCGGACTCCGTGCGACGCCACCTGCCGGTACGATCGACGGGTGAAGACCGAGCAGCGCGCGATCACCGTTGGCGACTACACCTTCGACGTCGAGATCGGTGGTCCCGAGCGCGGCAAGTGGGTGCTTCTGTTGCACGGTTTTCCGGTCGGTGGTTCGTGTTACAGCGAGGTGGTACAGCGGCTACATGAGTCGGGGTTGCGGACCATCGTTCCCGAGCAGCGTGGTTACAGTCCCGGCGCGCGGCCCACCGAGGTCGAGGAGTACGGGATAGATCACCTGGTGTCGGATGCGATCGGCATCCTCAATGCCCTGGGCGTGCCGTACGCGATTCTCGTCGGGCACGACTGGGGCGGGCTGGTGGCCTGGCACCTGGCGTCCAGGTACCCGGATCGGTTCACGGGGCTGGTCGCGGTGAGCACCGGTCATCCGTCGGCCGGGCGCGACGCATTGAGCAGCGGCGACCAAAGACAGCGGTCCTCCTACATCAAGAAGTTCGTCGTACCCGGCGCCGAAGAGGCGATCCTTGCCGACAACTTCAAGGTGCTGCGTGACTTCGGTGTCACCGCAGAAGAATTGGTGCCGTTGAAGGCTCCGGGTGCGCTGACCGCCGCACTGAACTGGTATCGCGCCAACTTCACCGGTGATGTCAAGACGAAGATGAGTTGCCGCCCCGTCGAAATCCACACCACCCTGGTGTGGAGCGACAACGATTCGGCACTCGGGCGCGAGCAGGCCGACTTGACGAGCCGCTACGTGTACGGCGAATACCGGTTCTGCGTGTTGCCCGGTGTGGATCACTGGATTCCGCAACACGCCGCACCGGCATTGGCGAGTGAGATCGCGCTCCGGTCCGCGGTCTTCTAGTGCGGCGCAGTCCTTTTGACTGACTGTGCGATTGATCCCGGAAACCGGGACTCACAGCACACTCGGGCCTGCGAAATCACAGGTCCAGACCGAGTAGCGCGTTCTCCAGGACTTCGGGCATCGCCGGGTGGATCCAGTACTGGCCGCGGGCCATCCGGCGGGCGTCGAGGCCGAACGACATCGCCTGGATGACGGGCTGGATGACCGTCGACGCTTGAGGGCCGAGGATATGGCAGCCGAGGATACGGCCGGTGCCGCGTTCGGCGATCACCTTGCACAGGCCGGTGGTGTCCTCCATGGCCCAGCCGTAGGCGACGTCACCGTAGGTCTGGACCTTCACCGTGATGTCGTAGCCAGCCTCGCGGGCTTGTTGTTCGGTCAGACCCACCGAGGCGACCTGGGGGTGGGTGAATACCGCACCCGGCACGAAGCGGTGATCGAACCGGTCGAGATCGGTTGCGTCCCAGCCCTTTATCAGATTGCCCTGCACGACGCGCTGCTCGTGATTGGCGACGTGTTTGAGCTGATACGGCGAACTCACATCGCCGAGCGCCCACACTCCGCGGGCCGTCGCGCGGCCCGCGTCGTCGCACACCACCCGGCCGTCGTCGTGGAGGTCGACGCCGACCGAGTCGAGGCCCAGCCGGTCTCCGTTGGGAGTACGGCCGATCGCCACCAGCAGTGCGTCGCCGTCACAGTGGCCACCGTCGGAAAAGCTCACGCGGACAGTGCCGTCGGGCAATTCCTCGACGTCCGACACGTCACCGTTCAGACGGACGTCCCATTGTTGCTGCGCGACCTCGGTGAATCGGGCCGAGATGTCCTCGTCCTGCGATCGCAACAACCGCCCGCTCCGCGCGACGACGGTCACCTGCGATCCCAAAGATCCGAAGACGTGCGCGAATTCGGCTGCGATGTAACCACTTCCGACGATGATCAGGCGCCCCGGCAATTCAGGCAGCCGCATGATGTCGTTGTTGGTGTAGTACCGCACGCCGCTGTCGGCGATGGCAGGCGGAATCATCGGCCGGGCGCCTGCCGCGATCACCACCTGCTCGGCGAGCACCGTCGCACCGTCTGTGACGAGCCGGTACCGGCCGTCGCGGTCACGGCCGTCGAACACCACATGCGACGGGTAGACCGTGATGTTCGGGCACCGTTCGACCCGGTACTCCTTGCCGCCCGCCGAGATCGGATCGATCCGCCCGAACACCCGCTCCACGATGGCCGGCCAGTCGGCGCGCTCGAACGACGCGTGGACGCCGTACCGCTGCGCGGAGCGAACCGTGTCGGCCACGTCTGCGGCATACACGAACATCTTGGTGGGAATGCACCCCACATTCAGGCAGGTGCCTCCGTAGACACCCTCCTCGAAGATCGCGATCGACAGGTCGTCGAAACGTTCGTCGGGAATGGAGTTTCCGCTGCCCGAACCGATGATCGCGAGGTCGACGATGCGGGTCGTGTCGCCGCCGGTCACCGGGCGGTTCCGGCGCTCGTCGCGTTGTCCGCGGCGGCATCGATCAAGGGTGGCTCGATATCCCGGGTGATCTCCGTCAGCCATTCGCCGAGTGCCCGGTAGGCGCTCTCGCGGGCCGGTTTGGCCGACAGGAACACGTCGTGCCGGGCACCGGTGATGGGCACCACGCGCACCCGGTCGCCGAGGTGGGCGCTCCAGCGAGCCATGTGCCGGACGTCGAGTACGACGTCGGCGGCGTCGACCTCTGGAGAATAGGCGTGGGTGGACATCGACGCATTCGATCGCAACACCAGGGTGGGGACTCCGACATCGATGCCGCGATGCAGTCTGCGCTGCCCGGATCGGACGGCGTCGATGAAGCCGAACGTGACGGGAAAGCCGCCCATCGGCTTCAGGCGCAGATCGTACGACCATTCGCCGTGTGCACTCTCGTGGAGGCTGTGCCCGTAGGCGAGTGAAAGCTCCTGTGGCAATACTTGTTTGGGCTTTGCCCTGGCAACGGCCTTGATCACCATCGTGACCGGGAACGTGCGCAGGACCGCCTCACCCTGCAGGTCGAGCCACGGGCTGTTGAGTACGGCCCCGTCGATGCGGGAGTGCAACGCCGGGTTGTCCTGACGCAGCCGGTCGAGCCACAGCGACGTGGTGAGCCCGCCAGTCGAATGCCCGGCGACGACGACCTTTGCGTCGGGACCCACCTCATCGATCACCGCACGCAACGCCAGGGTAAGTTCCTCGCCGTAGCGGCCCAGGTCGGTGGTGAAGTGCGGGGTCTGGTTCTCGCGCAGTGACCGGCCGCACTTACGTAGATCGAGCGCGTAAAAGGCGTACCCGCGGGCATGGAAGAAATCGGCCAGCGGCTGCTGGAAAAAGTAGTCCGTGAAACCGTGGACGTGCAGCACGGCACGGTGCTGACCGGAATCGGGGGAAACACCTTCGGGAGCGCTGTGCCGGATCAGGGTCGCCGAGATCGGGTCCTCACCGTCGGGGTCGGGGCCGAGGGGAATCGTCGCGATCTCATATCTGTCGAGATACCGGTCGGGGTGCCAGGTCAGCCCCGGCTCGGTGATGTCGCCTGCGGCGGATTCGGGGGTGTCGCCTGCGGCGGATTCGGGGATGACGGCTGCGGCATCGTCGGTGGAACTCACGGGTCCACTTTAAGGCGCGCACAGCGGTCACGGGTCCCGTTGCTGTCGCCCGGGGCACATCGCGGCGTGGCCGGTTCCGACAACGATTCATTCATGGGTAAGAATGACCGTTGACAGTCAACATCCGGACGGGTAACCGTCCACAGCTGCGAGAGTGGAGCCACGGTGTCGCAAACGGTGATCAAGACGGACGTCGCGCTGATCGGCGCGGGCATCATGAGCGCAACGCTCGGCGCACTGATCCGGCGCCTCGAACCCACCTGGTCGGTGAGCGTGTTCGAACGCCTCGACGCGGCCGCCGCCGAGAGCAGCGACCCGTGGAACAATGCGGGCACCGGGCACTCGGCGCTGTGCGAACTCAACTACACTCCCCAGACCGCCGACGGCGACGTCGACATCTCCAAGGCGCTCAGCATCAACGAGCAGTTCCAGGTGTCCCGGCAGTTCTGGGCGCATGCGGTCGACAACGGCTTCCTCGGCAACCCGAAGGAGTTCATCAACCCGATCCCGCACGTCAGCTTCACCCACGGTGCCGACGGCGTCGAGTACCTGCGCAAGCGCCACGCCAAACTGTCCGCGCAGACCCTGTTCGAGGGCATGGAGTACATCACCGATCCGGGCGAGTTCTCCGACCGGCTGCCGCTGATGGCCGCGGGCCGCGACTTCTCCGATCCGGTGGCGCTCAACTGGTTCACCGATGGCACCGACGTCGACTTCGGCGCCCTCACCCAGCAACTGCTCAACTACGTCGGGCAGGCGGGGGATGTGTACTTCGGTCACGACGTCACCAATCTGACCAAGCAGTCCGACGGATCG
>NZ_CALLZT010000041.1:0-15567 GCF_937858515.1 uncultured Gordonia sp.
CAACCCGCAGGGCCACCCACCTACACGCCGGTGCGCACTAACTGAACGGTATTGACCCTAACCCCCGTCGAGAACACCCCGTTCCGTCAACGCACCGACGATCCGTTGCGCGAGGTCGTTGATGTCGGCGCCGGTGGTGTCGAATCTCAGGTCCGGATTCTCGGGCTTCTCGTACGGAGCGTCGACGCCGGTCAGACCGCGCAACGTCCCCTCGCGAGCACGTCTGTAGAGCCCCTTGGGATCTCGGCGTTCGCATTCGGAAACCGGTGTCGCCACATGCACTTCCACGAAGTCGAGGTCGGCGGCGTCATGGAGTTCGCGCGCGATCTCCCGGTCCGACCGCAGCGGCGAAACGAGCGAGGCGATCGCGATCACCCCGGAGTCGGCGAACAGTCGCGCCAGATGTCCTACGCGCCTGATGTTCTCGGCGCGGTCACCGGGTGAGAAGCCGAGGTCGTCGGAGATGCCGTGACGGATATTGTCACCGTCGAGCAGATACGCGACCCGGCCTTGCGTGACCAGGAGCCGCTCCAGCGCGACCGCCAGCGTGGATTTGCCGGAGGCCGGCAGCCCCGTGAGCCATACCGTGGCTCCGCGCTGACCGGTCTTGCGCCACCGTTCATTCCGGGCCAGCGAACTCGGGTGCCATTTGATGTCGTTGCGAGTTGCCTTACCGGGCACCACCTCCCGCGCGTCCTTGATGGTCCCCGCGGCCACCGTCTCATTCGACGCCTCGTCGATGAGGACGAATGCGCCGCCGTCGCGGTTCTCGGAGTACTTGTCCGCCAGCACCACCGACGACGTACGCAAGGTGACGGTGCCGATGTCGTTGAGTTCCAGCGAACTCGGACCCACCTGCTCGATGAGGCTGTCCGGATCCAGACGCCGGTCGAGTGACTGTACCGTGGCTCGCACCGTCGTCGTACCGTGTTTGAGCGCCACGCGGTCTCCGGCGTGCAGCGGCTTCTCGGCCAGCCAGCACACCGTGGCCTCCAGTTCACGGGCCACGACCGGCAGGTGTGCGTCCTCGGCGGCACTGACGATCACGTCACCGCGACCCACATCGATGTCGTCGGCGAGTTGCACCGACACCGACAGTCCCGCAACGCCTGTCGTGCGCGCGGCGTCGAGCGTGTCGAGCGCGGTGACGATACTGCGGCTACCGGACGGCAGGACCGCGATCTCGTCGCCCACCGCAATGGTGCCGGCGACGACGCGGCCGCTGTAGACACGCCGATGCGCAGCGCTGGGTCGCGACGCGTACTGCACCGGCAGCCGCAATTCCCGGGCCTGCGGCGACGGAGCCGAAAGTTCTATGCTTTCAAGGAATTCCAGTAGCGTCGGACCGGTGTACCAGGGTGTCGACGGCGAACGGTGCACCACATTGTCGCCGCGGCGGGCAGCGACCGGTATCGCGGTGATCTCGTCGATGCCTACTTGCAGCGCCAACTCGTCCAGATCCGCCTTCACCGCGGCGAACCGTTCTCCGGAGAAATCCACCAGATCGATCTTGTTGACCGCGGCCACCACATGCTTGATGCCGACGAGCGAGGCGATCCGCGCATGCCTGCGGGTCTGTCGCTGCAGACCGTGCTGGGCGTCGACAAGCACCACCGCCACATGGGCATTCGATGCCCCGGTGAACGTATTGCGGGTGTACCGCTCGTGGCCGGGGGTGTCGGCGAGTACATAGCTGCGGGTGTCGGTGGAGAAGAACCGGTACGCGACGTCGATGGTGATGCCCTGTTCGCGTTCGGCCCGCAATCCGTCCGAGAGGGCGGCCAGGTCGAGTTGTCCGTCGTCACCGGTCACCGACTCGATGTGATCGGTGGGCAGTGAACCGGTGTCGTGCAGGATCCGGCCGATCAGAGTGGATTTGCCGTCGTCGACGCTGCCGACCGTCGCCAGCCGCAGGAACTGCCGGTTGGCCGCCGGATGCGGAACGGGCTGATCTGTCACGGTCATCAGAAGTATCCTTCGCGTTTACGGTCTTCCATTGCGGCACTGGAGGTTCGGTCGTCGGCCCGGGTTTCACCGCGTTCGGAGACCGTCGCCTCGGATACCTCGGCGATGATCTCGGGCAGGGTGGTTGCGGTGGAGCGGACCGCGCCGGTTATGGTCAGGTCGCCGACGGTGCGGTAGCGCACCCATTCGTTGTTCACGGTCTCCCCCGGCCGCGGATGAGTGAACGGCGAGACAGTCAGCAGAATCCCGTCGCGTTCGAAGACATCACGCTGCGAGGCGAAGTAGATCGGCGGCAGATCGATGTTCTCCAGTTCGATGTAGCGCCAGATGTCGAGCTCGGTCCAGTTCGACAGCGGGAACACCCGCACCGATTCGCCCTGCCGGATTCGGCCGTTGTAGATCGACCACGGCTCGGGACGCTGTGCGCGCGGATCCCACTGCCCGAATTCGTCACGGAAACTGAACACCCGCTCCTTGGCGCGGGCCCGGTCCTCGTCGCGGCGAGCACCGCCGAAAGCCGCGTCGAAACCGTACTTTTCGAGGGCGTCGAGCAGGGTGCGGGTCTGCAGCCTGTTCCGCGAACCCGACGGATCGGTGGACTCGGCGACGCGACCGGTGTCGATGGATTCCTGCACCGACGCGATGATCAGCCGGATACCGTCCGGTCGCGCCGTGGTCGGGGTGACCCGTTTGTCACGGAACGCGATCACCTCGCTGAAATTGTGGCCGGTGTCCACATGCAGGATCGGGAACGGCAGTGGGTGCGGCCGGAATGCCTTCTCCGCCAGGTGCAGCAGCACGATCGAGTCCTTGCCGCCGGAGAACAGCAGTACGGGACGTTCGAGTTCGGCCACCACCTCGCGAATGATGTGCACCGCCTCGGCCTCCAGAACCCGCAGTGCGGGAACGTGTTCGACGTCCTCGGCGAGGGCGGGCTCGGGTACGGACGGGGCGGTCTCGACGGTCATAGCGGGTATCCGTTTCGTTCGGCGTCGGCTCGGTAGCGCGTGACCCATTCCTTGGAACGCGCATTGGACTGAGGTTTGAGCGGTGCCGGCGGGGCGAGTGCCGGATCAAGGTTCAGCGCCTGCAACACCTGCGCGGTGGTTCCGGTGGGATCCTTGGTGAGTTGCCCGAACTCGATATCGATCACCGGGATGTCCTCGGCCGCAAACCATTCCCGCCAACGGCGTTCCTGGTCGGCGAGGATACGGGCCAGGTGGGCGACGCCCTCGGCGTTGTAGACGGCCTTGTCATCGAGGTGGGAGTTGCCGTCGTCGCGCCATACCCGCGTCTGCACGGCCCGCCACATCGACACCGCCTGGCTCGCGAGGTTGTCGCGGTGCACGTGCACGAACAGCGGGTCGGCGCCGCCGAACAACCACCGGATCGCGCCCCGCAGCGATCCGTCGCCCACCCGGGAGCGTCCGACCAGCAGTGGTGTCTGATTCCACATCAGTTTGCCGCCCCACACGCCGTTGCCGGTGGCACCGGCTGCCAGTACGGCGGCCCGCCACTGCTCGCTGGTGCGGGTATCGACTGTGCCCGGCACGTTCTCGTCGAGGAGCCCGATGATGTCCGGGTCGTCGACACCGGCGAACCACTCACGGGGCTGCGGTGACAGCGACGACGTCGGGAAGTACTGGAAGAACTCCTGGGGGCTGCCGGCAACGCCGGTCGCGGCAAGGGATTCCACCAGCAGCGTGCTGCCGCTGCGCTGGCTCGCGCACACCAGGTACGCATTGTTCGCGTTCACAGCGCCGAAGCCTATTGCTCTGGAACAGACTCGCAACCACCGAAATTGCGCGCCTGCGGAACCTAATTCTTTACAATTTTCGACCCATGTGCTGTGGAGGGCAGGCGGTCTCGTGGCCCGGCGGTCAATGTGTGCCCACCGAATCGTGATCACGCCGCGCCGACGACGACGGTTCGGTGGTGATCTCACCGTCGAGTTCGCGGCGCGAACCGAGCGGACGGCGGGACGGCAAAGCCTCCTCACCTGGTTCTTTATCCACCGAGCGGGCCATCCACGCGCGCATGAACTCGGCGGCGATCTCGGTGCCCACCGCGGTCCCGGGCAACGTGTCACCGGTCCGTGAACGCCACTGCGCCAGCCTTCCGGCCAGTTCCGCCTCTATGTCGGCGTAGGCGGGGTTGCCGGCGAGGTTGTTTCGCTCACGCGGATCGAAACGCAGGTCGTACAGTTCGCGTTGCGCGCGGGGAACAATTGTGGATTGCGGGTCCAGCGACCGAGCCGACTGACTATCGGCGATATCGAGCGGCAACAACAATTGCGGACGCGGCGCCAGGTTCTCGATGTAGCTGTATTCCTTGGTCCGGATCGCCCGGATCGGATCGAACGCGTCGTGATAGGTCTTCTCGGTGAAGACTGCGGTGCGGATCGGGGTGGGTGCGTCAGGATTCTCGTCTCGCCGGACCCTTCGAGACGCTCGCTCCTTCGTCGCATCGCCCTCAGGGATCAAGATGTCTCCACCGTCTCGCCCGCGTGCTGGTTGAGGTGTGACGTCGCCCCGCGACCGAGCCTCGAAACCTGGTGAGACGACATTGTCCGCTCGCGAGGTTTCGAGGCTCGTCGCTTGCGCTCGTCGTACTTCAACCGACAAAGGGGGCACATCAACCGACAAGGAGGGCACATCAACCGACAACGCCGAGGGTTTCAGCAATTCGGTTGCGTGGGAGAGACCGTCGACGTCGGCGGGGACGGGGAGACCGAGCAGGTCGAGAAGCGTCGGGGTGAGGTCGACTCCGGAGAACAGGCCGTCGTAGACGCTGCCGGGATGTCCGAAGCTACGCGGAGGGCGGATGATGAACGAGATTCCGGTGCCCTCGGCGTACAGCGTCGACTTGGCGCGGGGAAAGGCGAGACCATGGTCGGTGGCGAATACGATCCACGTGTTGTCGGCAAGGCCCGCATTGTCCACGGATTCGAGCAGACGCCCCACTGCCGCATCGGCTTTGGCGATGGAGCCGTGCAGCCCGGCGAGATCCGAACGCACGTCTGCGGTGTCGGGCAGAAAGTCCGGTACGCCGATGGCATCGGGATCGGCGTGCGAGTACTCGTCCTCCGGGTAGGGCCGATGCGTTTCAAAGAATCCCGCCGTGAGGAAGAACGGCTGATCGCCGACGCCCACCTCGTCGATCCATTCGGCGGCGCGCTCGACGACATAGTCGCATCGCGAATCGGAAACGTCGATGGTGTCGAACCCAAGGCTGGTCGGGTCGGTACTTTCGTGCTGCATACCGAACAGCACCGTCCGGTATCCGTGATCGGACAACCGCGATGGCAACGTCCGCACGCCCGGCCGGTAGGCGAACCCATGGTGGGCGAGGCCGACAAGCCCGTTACGGTGCGGATATTGCCCGGTGAACAGCGAACCCCGCGCCGGTGAGCACAGCGGCGCCGTCGCGTGTGCCGCCGTCAGCAGCACCCCGTCGGCGGCCAGCTGATCGAGTACCGGACTCTCGACTCCGACCGCGCCATAACAGGTCAGATGCCGACCGAGATCGTGCCAGTGCACGAAGATCACATTCGCCGCACCGCGTCCGCAATTCACCTGAGTGTTGTTCGCCATATACGCCATGATGCCCGGACAGACGCCATCCCACGCACCCTGAACGATCCCAGGAACGCTACAATCGCACACCACACCCAAGAATCAGGATGATCGAAAGTACCGCAGGTTCCTGCTGAACAACCTCGAGAGCGTCACCCAGCACGCCCCTTGACCCCTGAGAACGAAGCGACAAACAAAAGCGCCCCAACTGACACGACTCCGGCAGCCGGTGCACCATCTTGATCCCTGAGGCCAATGCGACGAAGGAGCGAGGGTCGCGAAGGGTCCGGTGACCTTTCGGCACCTGACGCATCCACATCAGAGTGGCCCCACGGACCCGAGTGAACCATGGTCAAGGTCACTGCGCCCGAGCATGCCTGATCAGGGTGACGTCATTCGAGATATCGCTGCCACGCTCCGCGGCTGTCGAGCAGTACGCCATCGACTGCTGCCCGGGCCTCAGCCGCACGAACACGCTCCATGAACGCCAAGGTGCGCGACCGGGCCAGGGCTTCGGCGCTGTCGCCGCCCGGCTCGACGGTGACAGTGAGGATGCCGGCGTCGATGCGGTCGGCGGGAAAGCCTGCGGCGTCGAGACGTTCGAGGACCTTTTGGGTGAGGGCGAGGGCGGGCTGGCTCAAGGCGATGCCGTCGAATACCGAATCACGTTTCTTCTCAGCAGCTTTGAGTTCTTCCCATTCGCGGATCTGGGTGTCGAGGTCGGCGTGTGCACCGTCGAGGATGCCCTTGGTGCGGCCCGATACCTTGGCGGTGAAGGAGCGGGCGACGTCGTCGATGTCGAAGGAGGCGCTGCTACGGTCGGCGGCGATGCGGGCGTGAAAGAGCACCTGTAGCAACAGGTCTCCGAGTTCTTCGAGGAGATCGGCCGGGTTGTCGGCGTCGATGGCGTCGAGCAACTCGTAGGTTTCCTCGATCAGGTAGCGTCGCAACGACGCATGCGTCTGGGTACTCTCCCACGGACCGTTGCGCCGCAACGTATCCATCAGTGCGACGGCCTCCAACAGCGCTTCGCCGGAACGCTTCTCGGTCATGCCGCGAGCGGTCGCATCGTGATGAGGAACTTGGTGAGGTAGTCGATGAGCGCGTCGTCGCGCAACCGCGCCGATCCCACTCCCCCGGTCCTCGGCAACGGCAGCGTGATCACCGACGTCGTCGCCCGGTAGGTGGCCGAGGAGTAGATGCGTTTGAGGCGGACCTGTTCGCTGTCGAGGAGGGTGAGCGGGGAGATCTTGACCGACGTGCCCACCACCCCGAGTTCGGCGACTCCCCGTTCGCGGCACCGCAGTCGCAGTCGGGCGATCGCCGCCAGACGCTGTGTCTCCTCGGGCGGTTCGCCGTAGCGGTCGGTGAGTTCGGCGAGAATCCCGGTCACGGCGTCGTCATCGGTCGCCGCGGCCAGTTTGCGGTAGGCCTCCAACCGCAGGCGGTCCGAATCGACGTACTCGACGGGGATGTGTGCGTCGACCGGCAGATCGATCCGCACCTCGACGGTCTCCTCGGTCTGTACGGTCTGCCCGTCGGCGGCCGCCCGGTACGCTTCTACCGCCTCACCGACGAGCCGCACGTACAGATCGAAACCGACACCCGCCACGTGCCCGGACTGTTCGGCACCGAGAACGTTTCCGGCGCCACGCAACTCGAGGTCCTTGAGCGCGACGGCCATACCGGCACCGAGTTCGTTGTTCTGCGCGATCGTCGCCAACCGGTCGTAAGCCGTTTCGGTGAGCGGCTTTTCGGGACTGTACAGCAGATACGCGTAGCCGCGTTCCCGGCTACGGCCCACGCGTCCACGCAGCTGATGCAGCTGCGACAGGCCCAGGTTCTCGGCCCTGTCGACGATCAGCGTGTTGGCGTTGGAGATGTCGAGACCGGTCTCGATAATCGTCGTACACACGAGCACGTCGAAGTCGCGGTTCCAGAATCCGGCGACCGTCTTCTCCAGCTGGTCCTCGTTCATCTGACCATGCGCCACAACCACTTTGGCCTCAGGAATCATTGCCGCGATCTCTTTGGCGGTCTTGTCGATGGTGGAGACCCGATTATGTACGTAGAACACCTGACCGTCGCGCAGCAGTTCACGGCGAATCGCCGCGGTCACCTGTTTGGCAGCGTACGCACCGACATAGGTGAGCACCGGATGCCGTTCCTCCGGCGGAGTCAGGATCGTCGACATCTCCCGGATACCGGCCATCGACATCTCCAAGGTGCGCGGGATCGGGGTGGCCGACATCGTGAGCACATCCACGTGGGTGCGCAACGATTTGATGTGTTCCTTGTGTTCGACGCCGAACCGTTGTTCCTCGTCGACGATCACCAGCCCGAGGTCCTTCCACACGAGTCCGGTCTGCAGCAGGCGATGGGTGCCGACGACGATATCGACCTCACCCGAAGCCATTTCGTCGATGATCTGTTTGGATTCCTTGGCGTCGGTGAACCGGGAAAGCCCTTTGACACGCACCGGGAAACCGGTCATCCGCTCACTGAACGTTTGCAGATGCTGTTGCGCCAGAATGGTTGTGGGCACCAGCACGGCCACCTGCTTACCGTCCTGCACCGCCTTGAACGCCGCCCGCACCGCGATCTCGGTCTTGCCGTAACCTACGTCGCCGACGACCACCCGGTCCATCGGAACAGGCCGTTCCATATCGGATTTGACCTCGGCGATCACCGTCATCTGGTCGACGGTTTCGGTGAAGTCGAACGCGTCCTCCATTTCCCGCTGCCACGGGGTATCAGGGCTGAACGCGAAACCGGGTGCGGCGTGGCGGGCCGCGTACAACTGCACCAGCTCACCGGCGATCTCCCGAACGGCCTTGCGCGCTTTACGTTTGGTGTTCTGCCAATCGGAACCGCCGAGCTTGGACAGCGACGGCTGCTCGCCGCCCACGTACCGGGACAATTGATCGAGGGCGTCCATCGGCACGAACAGCCGATCGCCGGGCTGACCGCGTTTACCGGCCGCGTATTCGATGACCAGGTATTCGCGGCGCGCCCCCGACACCGTGCGTTCGATCATCTCCACGAACTTGCCGATGCCGTGCTGGTCGTGCACCACCAGATCACCGGCGGTCAGGGCCAGCGGATCAACCTGGTTGCGGCGCTTGGCCGGTAGCTTACGGCCGTCGCGTACGCCGGCGACGCGCGTTCCGGTGAGGTCGGTTTCGGTGACGATCACCAGCCGCGCCCCCGGGCACACCAGTCCGCCGCGGAGAGTGCCGTGGAATACCGACACCTGGCCCGGTTCCGGTGTCGCACCGGATTCGGCCAGGCCAGACGGTACCTCGGCGTCGGCGAGGCGTTCACACACGCGTTGCGCGGTTCCCTTGCCCGCCACCACGATTGCCGCAGTGCCACCGTCGGTGACATGTGCGCGCAGCATCGCGAAGGTCTTCTTGATCTCCGGTTCCTCACCATGCGGTGCGGGACCGGCGGTCAGCTCCAGTTCCACCTCGTCACCGGAGCCCGACGACAGCGGGCTGATCGTCCACCACGGCTTGTCGGCACGCAGGGTGGCCCGGCGCGCCGCCTCCAGCGAACGATAGGCGCTGGCCTCCAGATCGATCGCGGTGCCGCGGGTGTCGATCGGGGCGTCGGCGCCGATCGCCGCCGCCTGCCAGGAGGCTTCCAGGAACTCGGCGCCCGTCTCGGCCAGACCCGCTGCCCGCGTGCGGACCTTCTCCGGGTCGAGGATCAGTACGCGGGTCCCGTCGGGCACGACCTGGGTGAGCAGTTGCATCTCCCCGTCGACAAGCGCCGGGATCAGCGCCTCCATGCCGGCCACCGGGATGCCTTCGGACAGTTTGGTGAGCATCTCCCCGAGTTGCTGGTCGTCGCCCGACTCACCGGCGAGTTCGGCCGCCCGCACCCGGACTTCGGTGCTGAGCACCAACTCTCGGCACGGATGGATCCGTACGGCGGAGGTGTCGATCTCGGGCTGACTGCGCTGGTCGGCGACCGAGAAGGCGCGGATCTCGCTGATCTCGTCGCCCCAGAACTCGACCCGCACCGGATAATCGGCCGTGGTCGGGAACACGTCGAGAATGCCTCCGCGGACAGCGAATTCGCCGCGGCGACCTACCATGTCGACACGTTCGTAGGCCATCTCGACGAGCTGGGCGAGCAGGCCGTCGAAGTCGATCTCGATGCCCTCGGTGAGGGTGATGGAGCGAGCCTCCCCCAGACCGGGCGCCATCGGCTGCACCAGCGAGCGGACCGTCGTCACCACCACCCGCAGCGGATCACCCTCGGGGTGGGCGAGCCGGTGCAGGACCGCCAGCCGGCGGCCGACGGTGTCCGCGCTCGGGGACAGTCGCTCGTGCGGCAGCGTCTCCCATGACGGGAACTGCACCACGGCATTCGGATCGCCGAGCAGTTCGGCCAGTTCGGCGGTCAAATCGTCGGCCTCACGACCGTTGGCCGACACCACCAGCAGCGGCGCCGCATCCTGTTCGGCGAAGGCGGCGACGACGAACGGCCGCGCCGCATCCGGTGCGGTGATGTTCAATTCGGGTTCGGTGCGCCGATCCACGAGCCCGGCGAACGCCTTGTCGTTACATGTGACGGCGGCTAATCCATGTAGGGCAGGCGTAGACACCCGGTTGAGTCTAGTGTCCCGTGCGGTACCGGGCCCGAGCGACTACAACTTTGGGCATGAGTATCGTCGTCCGGCCCGCCGGGATCGCTGACTGCCCACAGATCGCCGACATCTACCGGCACTACGTCGAGCACACCGTCGCCACCTTCGACACCACCGCACCGGCCCTGGACGTGTGGGAACAGAAATTCACCGCGATCACCACCGCGGGCCGCCCGTTCCTCGTCGCCGTCGACAGCGACGAACGGGACGAGGTCGCCGGATTCGCCTACCTCGGTACCTTCCGCAATATGCCCGCCTACGGTCAGACCAGGGAGGACACGATCTACCTGCGACCCGGACTCGGCGGCAAAGGCATCGGCTCGGCCCTGATGAGCAGGATGCTTGCCGACGCCGAACACACCGACGTCCGGCAGATCATCGCCGTCATCGCCGCGACGGGCGGCGAGGCCTCGATCGCGCTGCATCTCAAACACGGCTTCACCCACGCCGGACGGCTGCGTGCCACCGGCTACAAGGCCGGCCAGTGGGTCGACACCGTCTACCTGCAATACAGCGTCGGCGCCCAGTAGCGATCAGTCGTCGGCGACCGTGTCGGACGAACGTTTGCCCGACGCATCGGTGGAGATCAGGCGCGGGTTGGGGTTGAGGCGGGCCAAACCGTTCCAGCACAGGTTGACCAGGTGCGCGGCCACCACCTCCTTCGACGGTTCACGCACGTCGAGCCACCACTGCGCAGTCACCGACACCATCCCCACCAGCGCCTGCGCGTACATCGGAGCGAGTGCGGGATCGAAGCCACGCCGATCGAACTCGCCGGCCAGGATGTGCTCGACCTGGCTGATCGCATCGTTGAGCAGACTGGAGAACCCGCCGGTACTGGTGCTCTCACCACGCATCAGGATGCGGAACCCGTCGGTGCGTTCCTCCATATAGGTAAGCAACGCCAATGCCACCGACTGAATGCGGTGCAACGAGCTGTTGCGTGAGAGCGACGCGGTGACCATCTCGAGCAGAGTTTCCATTTCGCGGTCCACCACCACCGCGTAGAGACCCTCCTTGCCACCGAAATGCTCGTAGACGATGGGTTTGGACACGCTGGCGCGCTGCGCGATCTCCTCGATGGAGGTGCCCTCGAAGCCGCGCTCGGCGAACAACCCCCGCGCTACCTCGATCAGCTGGGCGCGACGCTGCGGAGCCGTCATCCGCGTACGCGGAGCCCGCACAGCGGCATCGGACTTGGTCGGTCGACTCACAGCCATGCGCCCCACACTATCGCGGCCACCATCCTGTGGGATTCGTGGGCCGACGGCGACATCGTCGCCGACGCCTCGTCGGGACAGTACCTCGAACGCGACGACGCCGGCGTATTCGACTATCACAGCTCACAATTCGACATCACCGGCCGATTCGCAGTACCCCGGTCACCGCAGGCCGACCGGTGATCTTCCAGGCCGGCGAGAGCACCCGCCATCACCGCGACCCCCGCGACATCGCGAACGAATGGCGCCGGATCGCCGAAGCCGGCAACCTCACCACCCGCGGACTCATCATCAAGGTCACCGGCCGTCAATCATTCGTCGGCTCGGCGTCGACCATCGCCGCCGCCATCGACAAACACGTCCAGGACGACGCCGCACAAGCAGCGAGGTGGGGTGTGGCACGACCGAGAACCGGTCCTGACCTACCGCGGAGCAAGCGCTACAGGCCGAATCCGGCCTGCATCTCGCGCAACGTCTGCGCGGAGGCGAGTAGGCCGGCGCGCTCGTCGTCGGACAGTTTGACGTCGAGGCGCCGACCACAACCGGAGCGGCCGACCACCGCCGGCAACGACAGGCACACGTCATCGAGGCCGGCGAACCCTTCGGCGACCGTGGACACCGGCAGGATGCGGTGCTCGTCCTTGAGGATCGCCTCGACGATGCGGGTAGCTGCTAGCCCGATCGCGTAATTGGTGGCACCCTTGCCTTCGATGATCTTGTACGCGGCGTGCACCACGTCGTGGTGGATGGATCGGCGTGCCGCCTCATCGAGCGGCTGATAGCCGGGCAGCGCCTCCCATTCGAGCAGCGGCACCGCGCCGATCGTCGCCGACGTCCACAACGGGATCTCGCTGTCACCGTGCTCGCCGGCGATATAGGCGTGCACATTCTGCGGTGCCACACCGGTGTACTGGGACAGCAGGAACCGCAGCCGCGAAGAGTCGAGCACCGTCCCCGAGCCGAACAGCTGATTACGTGGCAGCCCGCTGAATTTCAGCGCCGCGTAGGTGACGATATCGACGGGATTGGTAACCATCACATAGATCGCGTCGGGGGCCACATCCAGCAGGCCCGGCAGGATCTTCTTGGTCAATCCGATTGTTGCCTCGGCCAATTCGAGCCGCGACTGGCCCGGCTTCTGTTTGGCTCCCGCGGTGAACACCACCACATCGGCACCCGCGCACACCGCCACGTCGTCGTCGCCGATGATGTCGGCGCGTGGCACGAACTCCAGACCGTGCGACAGGTCGAGCACCTCCGCGGTCACCTTGGCCTTGTTGATGTCGAGCAACGCCACGGTGCGAGCCACGCCACGGATCAGCGACGAGTAGGCGACGGCGGTGCCGACCGCGCCCGCCCCCACGATAGCGATCTTGGTCGACGTCGACCTGGTCTGCCGGTTTTCCGTCATTCGAGCCGTCCCCGTCGATACCTGTGCGTCCGCCTCCAGTGTGGAGCCCAGGCCCCACACATCCCCGATCACACGGCAAGTTCGGGTCTTTGGTCCTACACCGTCACGCCGGACCCGTCCGGCGACTGTAGTGATGATCGTCATCGAGGTTCTCAGTTGCCACCCTCGCCACCGAAGGGTAGTTTCATCTGTGACATCTAAGTCATGTATATCATCTAGGTATGAAAGGATCAGACGCATGAAGACCATCCGCACCGATAGAATCCCCACCGAGCAGATCGATGCGCTCGGTGAGTTCGCGGCCTCCGGTGTCGGTCCTGAGATGCGTGATCTCCTGCAAAGCGTGATCGACTGTGTGCGTGCCGGCGACGACCTCGCCGCAGTCTCCCCAACCACGACACTTAGCCCGAGCCAAGCCGCCGCACGGCTCGGAATGAGCCGCACCCATCTCTACAAGCTCCTCGACCAAGGCGAAATCATGTCCCACCGCGTCGGCCGAGACCGCCGCATCGCGCTGGGCGACCTCATCGCCTTCGAAGAACGCCGCCAACGTGACCGCCGCGAACTCGCCGAACGCTTCGCCTCCCAGAGCACGACTCGTGGAGGCGCGATCGACGAACTCGCCGACTTGCTGTAAGTAGGTAGGCGGCTACTGCTGGGGCATCATGGCATGGTGCATCTCCGCAGAGCCCGTCCCACGATCCGCCTGCTGCGTGATGACCTCAGTTCCGACTGGGAGTCGCCTCACCCGAAGCGGTGTTTACAGACTGACGACCTGACGCCGTTGCACCCACTGTCGGAGTTGCCACACCCCATTCTTGCCAAAGCAGTTGCGTCGTTTGGTGACGACCCGGCTGACGACAACCACGACGGCCCGATCGCCTCCAGCACGAATCTGCCGTTGCTGAAAATCAGGGCGGGCCAATGGCGAGGTGGTGTGTGGCACGACCGCGAGCTGGATGTATGTTGGCTCCTCGTCGCAGGATTGGCCAAAGGTGAACACGGGGATCACGACGACTTTTATCAGAACGTTGCGCGGAACAGTTCCGACCCATCGCGATGGATGCCCACTGACACCGACGTTCGCCTTCTGAAGCGAGAACGGGCAGCGGCGCTTCTGACCGAATGGGAACTGGTGGTTCAGCAACGTGTCGCAGGTGCGCTCCGGCAGGTACTCACGGGCGGGCAAACTCGATTCGAACTCCCGCATCCCGCCGCCCAATTGGGGATGATGGCCAACGTCACGGTCGCCGTCGCTGAAGTCCGGGAGGGCGACTATCAGGCAGACGAGATCGTCGTCGACATCGTCCCAGAACCGCGTCACGCCGGAAGCGAACTGTTCTGGCTGGCGATTGTGCGAGTGCTGACCACAATCAATCCACCTCAGCAGAGCTGGGATCGGTACAAGGACTCCTACAGCAATATCGCCGAACCCGGCCACTGGTCCAGTCGAGTCAACGAACTCGCGGATCTGGTGGAACGCGGCACCCTCGCGGAATCCATACCGGGACAAGTAGCCCACGACTCCCACCGCGAGCACATCGCTGGCAGCGTCGTGAAAGGCACCGCGATGAGAGCCCTCTGCGGAGTGTTCTTTGTCAATACGCAGACACCCGACGGCCTCCCCGAGTGCCCGGAATGCACCGAGCGATGGCGCCGGTTACCGCGGTAAGTGATGATCGGAGAGTCGTTGGTCGCGCGAGTCCAAGTGACGTGGCTCGACCTGGCGACCAGCGGTCGAGGTGGCCGCGCTGGGCGAGGGCGATGGCGTCGTCGTCACCCAGTTCCAGATGGGTCGCCGTCAGTGAGCGGATCTGGGCCAGCCATGGCGCGGTCAGCGCGGCGGTGTAGGGCCCGGGGCCTGTCAGGCTGAGGTGCTCGATCGGCGTCAGGCGCGGCAGCGGGCAGTCCTTATCGGCGACTACCGTGGCACTGGCCCCGACCGCGGCGACGAATCCACGATTGAAGTCCCAGGCCGGGAAGACATTGCCAGTGCCTCCCCATGGCCGGGTGTATGGCGCCACTTCGCGGGCCCAGGTCGCACCGTGGCACGTCAGCAGGATGCGCTCGCGCTCGCCGGGGTTGCGGACGAGCGCACCGACCGCCTCCTCGCGGCGGAACCGCTCGATCTGGATGCGGATCAACTCGGCCCGCGCGGGGTCGATGGCGGCCACCGTGTCGGCATAGGCCAGGCGCGGGGCGTCGTCCGCCGGATCCGCACAGACCGCCCTGATCAGCTCGTCGAGACTCATAGTCAGGTCGCCCGGCGGCGAGGAGGAGGAACCCCGTACTCGTTGTTGCGTAGATCGGGGTCGTCGGGCTCCCAACGCTGCCACCACGTGACGTAATCGGCGGCAGCGGAGCTGCACTCCTCGCCGAACTGGCATGCTTCGCAGTAAAAGTCGCGTGTGGTGACTTCACCGGCAGTGTGCTTGCTGCCGCGGACTCGATCGCTATCGCACCGTGGACAGTGACGCTTCACCGTGACTGTGGATGTCGTCTGCGCATGACGCCATCATCACAAAAGCGATCTTGGCTGTCATCCGATTGACTCTGGCCGCTTAACGCACAATCCCCCGTCAGATTGTTGGAGTGCCTGGCCATGGTCGATTTTCGGAGGTCCTCGCGTGCCATATCGTCACCGGAACGACACGCTGTCCTGAAAACCGGCGCTGAACTGGCCTTATGGTTGCTCCCCCACCAGGACTCGAACCTAGAATGCCTGAACCAAAATCAGAA
>NZ_CALLZT010000042.1:0-7701 GCF_937858515.1 uncultured Gordonia sp.
CAACACGCAAATTCGCAGTCAGATCCGATACGCCACCGCTACTCGCGGATCTAGGACTGACCGAGGTCGGCGATGGAGTCTTCATCCAGCGAGCGACCACAGGCGATGCTTGCCAAGATGGACTCGACTTTGCCTTCTATCTCGCATGCTTTCGCGAGGATGGCGTTGTACTCGGAATCAGTGGGCTCAAGTCGAGGGAGGCTTGCGTTCCACACCTTCCAGGATGCGAAGAATTCTCCGTATATATCGTGGAAAGCCCGTGCCGTCGCAAGGTCGAGTTCCTTGCGCTTCTCCCGTAAGTGCCACGACGCTGATAGTCGTAGGCCGATCAGCCACGTCGCCAGAAGGAGTACAACCCCAGGATTGAGCTTCTGAAGCTCGTGGCCGATTGTGACCAGGGACGATTCGATTCGGTCGCCCTTCCGCTGCTGGGACTGCCAGCCTCACAGTATGCCGCCACGCCGGAGAAGGGGGCCCGGATCCATGAAACTCACCGACTACCGCTCTCAGGGTTGTCCATGAGCGGGCGAATGAGTGGCCTTACAACCGGGGTACCCCTCTTGATCCCTGAGGGCGATGCGAGGTACGAGCGAGCGTCGCGAAGGGTCCGGTGACACGACACGCCTGACGCTCCGCTGCCCGCCTGCCGAGCGAACATCTATTCGGAACTCTGCTGCTACATATGAACACCAGTCTTCCGGCCTATTCTCGGATCGGTTGTCAGACCGTCGTGGGATAGTCCTCAGCATTGGACGGCCACATGAGCCGACCCCGCCGTAGAAGTGAGAACGTCATGAATCCGCAGGAGTTTCCGCCGCCACGGCAGCAGTGGGACCAATGGGCGACCGCACCGATCGAACTGCCACGGGCCCCGCGGCCGCATCGTCGTCGTACGGTGTTGCTCCTGGTGATCGGGGCCGTCCTGCTGGTGCTCGCCGGCGGCGCGGGTGGTTTCGTGATCGGCAAAGGGCAGAACGCATCGGGCGTGAAGTCCACCACCGACACCGTCGCGGCCACCTCCAGCACAACCACATCCGCCACCCCGACGGTGTACGACATCCCGATCAGGCCCAGCGACTTCGAGATGAATGTCGAAGTGCTGGAGAAGAAGTGCTTTGGATCAGCGGGGTGTGTGGTGGAGTTCTCGGTGCGACCCACACTGCTGACGTCGTCGGAGTTTCTCAAGGGCCGTAGTTTCCGGGTCGTCTACGAGGTCATCGGAACAGAGGACGAGATGACCGACTACTTCACACTGTCGGGTACGGACATGCGCATCGATGACAGCCTCCGAGCGGAGACCGAGTCAAGCGATGCGGAGATCACCGCGAAGGTCATCAAGGTCACCGAGGAATGACGCGGTACGGCCGCTGTCTCCTCATCTTGTCGCTCGATGACACCGTCTCGTGGGCAGATCAGGTGAGTCAAGCCCGGGTGATTGCAGTGTCGGCCGGGCACCGATACGCTGGGCGAATGTCCAACCTGCACCGCGTGACGAGCGATCCGGCTATCTGCCACGGGAAGCCGGTAGTGCGTGGGCTGCGGTACCCGGTCGCTGACCTGCTCGACTTGCTTGCTGCAGGCATGTCTATCGAGGACATCCTCGACGATTACCCTGACCTTGAGCGTGAGGACTTGCTGGCTGCCCTGGAGTTCGGTGCGTTGGCCGCGGGGAACCGCGTGGTCGTGCCGTTCGATGCCGCCTGAATCCGCGTGACGGTGAAGTTTCTGATCGATGCCCAGTTGCCGGCCAGACTTGCGACGCGACTCACCGAACTTGGTCACGATGCTGTGCACGTCTCGGCGCTGCCTGACGGTAATAGGACGACAGACACCGAGATCAGCCGTGTGGCTGATGTTCAGGAACGGGTGGTCGTTACCAAAGACCGGGATTTTCGCGACAGTCATCTGATTTCGGGAATACCGAGAACGCTCGTGCTGGTGACCACCGGCAACATCACCAACGCCCGGCTTCTGACGCTCTTCGAGGACCACATCACAGCAGTAGCCGAACTGCTTGATAGTTCCGTCTTTATCGAGGTCTCACATGACCGGCTGGTTGTTCATTCAACTCCGCGCTGCGACTGATCTTCGGCATCAGAGCAACTGTACAGGAGACGAAGTCGATGGGCTCGGAAAATGGCTTGTCACCAGCGGATACATTGTTACGCTGAAACTGGTGGACGCGATCGAGGCATTGGAGGCGGAGCTTGCCGCCGAGCCGTATGCGGGGTTGCGGTACATGCTGGCGATCAACGACGACGAGCTACTCGAAGCGCTCGTTGCGCTGCGGAAGGCCAGGGGATTGACCCGAGAACAGGTTGCCGAGCGGATGAATCGTTCGGTGAGCGTGGTGGCGGACTTCGAGCGGCCCGGTGTCGACCCGCACTTGTCAACGATCAAGCGCTACGCGGTGGCGATCGGTGCAAGCATCGAAACCGCTGTCGCCGACTTCGTTGCTACGACGTCGGACCGGATCTGAGGTGATGGAGTTGGTCGAGGTGCGCAATAGTCATACGAGCGCATGCCGCGACGTCGTCGCGGCACTCAACTATCCTCGTGCTGAACGAGATTCGAATACCTATGGAGAATGGTCGTTCATTGGTGTATTCGACGATGCGGATATCCGGGAGTTTCTGGCTGAGATCGACAGTGCGGGCGACGACATCGCCAAAGTCGGGCGGTTGCTCCACGAATGGCAGATGAGCGCCAGGACTATGTCGGACCCGATCGCCCGTGAGATTCTGGACGGCCGGACCGTCGACGACGATTGGGTCGAAGTGACCGCAGCTCCCCGCTGACGCTTGTGCCGGCGGCGATGTCGTAGCCCGCGTCTAGGGTGTGCCCATGGTAACCGAGGGGGACTCGTCGGGTGGGCCCCGATGCCACCCGCTGGCTGACATCGTGGGGTAATGAGCTTGCGACGATCAACCCGCGGTGGTTGATGGGTCTTTTCCACTATCTTGTAAGGACGCGACACGCCGGTTGAAGACGTGGTGAGGTTTGCCGCGACGGTGGGGCGTGAGACGGAGGAAGCTGCTATGACCACTGCCGATCAACTGATCGCTCAAGGCGAAGCACGCGGGCAGGTCCAGTTGATGGTGCGGATGTTGACCAGCAAGTTCGGCGACCTCGACGCCGATGTGCGGTACGGGGTAGAGCACGCGACGACCGAACAGATCGCCGTGTGGAGTCACCGGTTGGTTCAAGGAGCCGGGTCGGTCGAGGAGATCGTCGGCCCGAAAGAGTGCCTGCTGGTTGTCACGGACCTACCTTGACCGTGTGAGAACCCCTGCTGACCCGACTCGGCGGTGATGTCGTCGGAGACCTGCACCGTTCCTTGGATTCGAAGCTCGGTCAGGCCGGGTGTCGCTGGAGGTATTCGCTGATCGCTGCGCGCACGATCGCGGAGGCGGATTCACCGCTCTGCTGTGCATACGATGTGAGTTGTTCGTCGAGGGCTTTGGGCAACCGCACGGCGCGCAGCGGCGATGCACCACGAGGTTCTGCGGGGCGGCCCATGTGCAGCGAGTGCGCTGCGGGGGCCGACTCCACCGTTGCGGGTACGAGGTCGAAGTCGTCGTGTTCGAAGTCGTTTGCAAGGGCATCGAGCGCGGGATCGCGTTTGATCTCGGTCATGAATCTTGCCTTCCTACTTTCGTCGTGTCCGCTGCGGGCACCCACCCAGTAAAGTGTATAACACTTTACTGTACAAGCTTACCGTGGTCCGTGTCTGGGGTGTGCCCCTGGTGACCAAGGGGCGTGAGTCGGGGGAAGGTGCCCGTCGAGGAGATCGTCGCCCCGGACTCGACCGAAGTCAGTTACCGGGACCTGTGGCGTGAGGCGAGCGCCCCCGACCGTCGTAGTCCTCTGACATAGTGTGACCAGTGTTGGTGGGGTACCGGCGGCCGAGGACGGAGCGAACGATGAGCATCATTCCCGAATCCGAGTGGGAGCAGTTCACCGTCGACCGGCTCGGCGAACATAACTGGCAGCCGCTCAAGGGGCAGGATATCGCGCCCGGAACGGAATCGGGGCGCACGTCGTGGGAGGATCTGGTGCTCCCGGATCGGCTGCTGGCCGCGATGCGCGAGCTCAATCCCGTTGTTCCGGCTGAATATCTGGTGCAGGCGCAGGCGGCTATTCTTGCGCCGCAGTCGCAGGACCCGATGGCCGAAAACTATCGGCTGCATCAGATCGTCACCACGGGCTATCGTGGCATCACCTATGTCGATCATCAAGGGCTGGAACAGAATCCGACCATCAGGGTGGCCAGTCAGCGGCCTGATGAGAACGAACTGCTCGCCGTCCAGCAGGTCACCATCCGCAACCGTGAATATCATCGACGCTTCGATGTGGTGTTGTACCTCAACGGATTACCGGTCACGATCATCGAACTCAAACAGGCCGGGATGGCCGGAGCGACGGTGGCGGCGGCGCACGCCCAGCTGCAGACGTACCTGCGTGAGTTCCCGATGGCGTTCCGGTTCGCCGTCGTCACCGTGATCAGCGACGGAGTCACCGCCCGTTACGGAACGCCGTTCACGCCGTTCGAGCATTACGCACCGTGGAACGTCGATGATGACGGGAAACCGATCACGACGGTCGCTGCCGACGACGATGACGTCGGCATCGAACTCGAATGGCTCATCGACGGCGTCTTCAATCCCGAACGGTTCGTGCAGCTGCAACACAACTTCGTAGCGTTCGATGCCGGCGCCGACGGGTATGTGAAACGAATTGCCAAGCCGCACCAGTACTTTGCTGTCACCAAAGCCGTCGGCAATACGGTGGTGGCGGCCGAGAGCACCGGTAAGGCCGGAGTCGTCTGGCACACCCAGGGGTCGGGCAAGTCGATGGAGATGGAACTGTACGCCCACCTCGTCGCCAAACAACCAAAGCTGAAGAACCCCACCATCATCGTCGTCACCGACCGCCGCGACCTCGACGGGCAACTGTTCGACACCTTCAACCGGTCCCGGCTGCTCGGCGAGTCACCGGTCAAGATCGGCACCCGCGACCAACTGCGGCACGAACTGGCCGACCGCACCACCGGCGGCATCTACTTCACCACCCTGCAAAAGTTCGGCCGCACAAAGGAAGAACGCGACGCGGGCTCCGACCACCCATTGCTCACCGACCGCCGCAACGTCATCGTCATCGTCGACGAGGCGCACCGCAGCCACTACGACGACCTCGACGGGTACGCCCGCCACCTCGCCGATGCCGTTCCCAATGCCACGCTCATCGCATTCACCGGAACTCCGATCTCGTTGGCCGAGCGCAACACCCGCGACGTGTTCGGGCCGTACATCGATATCTACGACCTGACCCGCGCAGTCGACGACGGTGCCACCGTACCTGTGTATTTCGAGCCGCGACTGATCAAAGTATCACTGGCGCAGCAGATCACCGAGGACGACCTCGACCGTGCCGCTGACGAGGCGACCCGTGGTCTCGACGACGTCGAACGTGCCCAGATCGAAAAGTCCGTCGCCGTCATCAACGCGGTATACGGTGCGCCACAACGACTCACAGCACTTGCCGCCGATATCGTCGCACACTGGGAAACCCGGTCGAAGGCGATGCTGCCATTTATCGAATCCCCGGGGAAAGCGCTCATCGTCGGCGCGACCCGCGACATCTGTGCCCGGCTCTACGACGAGATCGTCGCGCTGAAACCGGACTGGCACAACGGTTCTGAATCCGCCGGCGTCGTCAAGGTCGTCTACTCGGGGTCTGCGAAGGATCAGGAACCGATCAGCAGGCACGTGCGCCGCGACGCACAGAACAAGGCCATCCAGAAACGCCTCAAAGATCCCGACGACCCGCTGCAGATCATCATCGTCAAAGACATGCTGCTCACCGGATTCGACGCGCCGCCGCTGCACACCCTGTACCTCGACCGCCCACTCAAGGGCGCGCTGCTCATGCAGACCCTCGCACGGGTGAACCGCACCTTCCGCGGCAACCCCGCCGGCCTGCTAGTCGCCTACGCACCGCTCGCGGAGAGCCTGAATGCGGCGCTGGCCGAATACACCGACACCGATCAGCAGACCAAACCCGTCGGCAAACGCATCGACGAGGCTGCCGGACTGGCTCGCGAAACGCTTGCCCGCATCGACGCGCTGTGCGCCGGATATGACTGGCGCAAGGTGGTCAGAAGCGGTGGCAGCAATCCGTGGATGCGGGCCACCCGAGGACTGGCCGACCATCTGCTCGCCCCCGACACTCCGGGCGTCGAGATCGACGGACAACCTAAGTCGGCGGCGGTCCGATACCGCGAACTCGCCGGAAACCTCGCCCGCGCCTGGGCGCTCGCCGGTGGCGATCAATCGCTCGCCGAACTGCGCCCCGACATCAAGTTCTACGAAGAAGTGCGCGTATGGATGGGCAAAATCGAGGCCAACAGGCGTCAGGCCGAGGGCAAGCCCATCCCCGAGGACATCCGCCGACTGCTGTCGCGGCTGGTCGCCGACTCCACCGCATCCGGGGAGATCGTCGACATCTACGAGGCCGCCGGCCTGCCCAAACCGTCGCTGAACGACCTCACCCCCGACTTCGAGGCCAAGGCGCGGTCGGCGGCCAATCCGCACCTCGCGATCGAGGCGTTGCGCGCCACCCTCACCGAAGAATCACGCCGCGCCACCCGCAACAGCCTGGTGCGGCAACGAGAATTCTCCGACCGCATCACCGAACTGATGCGCCGGTACACCAATCAACAGATCACCTCCGCCGAGGTGATCGCCGAGCTGATCGCGATGGCCCACGACATCGCCGCCGAAGGCAATCGGGGACAGAGCTTCAACCCGCCGCTCTCGGACGACGAGCTGGCGTTCTTCGACGCCGTCGCCGCCAACAGATCGGCCGTCGAACTACAGGGCAACGACGTCCTGGCCGACATCGCCCGCGAACTGGTCCGAATCATGCAGCGAGACACCAAATACGACTGGACCGTCCGCGACGACGTCCGCGCCAAACTTCGCTCATCGGTCAAACGGGTGCTCGTCAAGTTCAAGTACCCGCCGGACAAGCAGCCCGAGGCCATCAGGATCGTCATCGAGCAGATGGAGGCACTGGCCCCCGCGTATGCGGCGAGTCACGCCGGTCGTTCGTCCTAAACCCCACCGCTGCGGCCCGGCATCACAATAATTGCGATGCCGGGCGCTATCGGTGGGGTTTAGAACGGGATCAGGACGCCCACTCGATGAAACCGATCTGCACATGCCGGGTCGAGGCGACGATGGTGCCGCCGTCGTCGCCGCTGTAGCAGCGCAGGCTCACCGTGTGGTTGCCGGGCGGCAGCGGCTGGGTGGCGAGGGTGATCGACCGGCCGCGGGTGGACCTGTCGCCGAGCTGTTTGATGGGGTCGTAGCTGCCGATGTACTGCGGGGCCACCTGCACGGTGAGGCCGCACAGTTTGCGGCCCTCGGGCAGGTTGATGGCGCTCATGTAGATGCGGCCGTGCGACGCCCAGGCCCGCACGATCGGCCTGGACTTCTTCACCACCGGCTTCTTCACCACCGGCTTGGGGGTCTCCTTCTCGGCGGGCGGCTTCTGGGTGGCCGGCTTGTCGGTGGTTTCCGCACTGGGTACCGCCGCCGCGTCGGGGGCGGTAATGGCACCACCGAGAAGCCCGCTGAGACCCGCCGTGACAGCGACCGCCACGGCGATGCGGCGGGGGGGGGGCACGGGGGGGGGGTG
>NZ_CALLZT010000043.1:0-7960 GCF_937858515.1 uncultured Gordonia sp.
CCTGCATCAACAGGTCGGTGGGGGTGCGGCCGTAGTGATCGCCGGTGGGCCGGAACCCGGCGCCTTCGAGCAGCATCACCATCGGGATCCGGTTGCGCAGCGCGAGTTCGGCGACGCGGTAGCGCTTGGCGTTGCTGCCGGGGGCGATGGTGCCGGCGAATGTCGTGAAGTCCTCGGCCCCGACCACCACCGGCATGCCGTTGATCTCGCCTGTGCCGGTGACAATGGCGTCGGCGGCGATCTCCCCGCCCACGAGGGTGCCGAACTCCTGGAAGCTGCCGGGATCGAGAAGCGCGCGGACCCGGGCCCGGGCGTCGAGCTTGCCCTTGGCGCGGTGCTTGGCGACCCGCTCGGCGCCGCCCATCGCGTAGGAGCGTTTACGGCGCGCGTCCAGGTCGCCCAGGGTCTCATCCCAGGCGCCGGCCTGTGTCGAGGTCATGTGGCCTCCGTGTCTCTCTCGTCTGTGCCGGCCGGTATTGCCGACCGCTTCACTATGGGGTGGGGATTACTGCGGGGGTAGCGATGCCAGCGGGGGGAACCGCGGATCGCGGCGCTCGAAGAAGCTGGTGATGCCCTCGATAACGTCGGGCTGTTTGATCGAAAGATTCATCAGCTCAACCGATCTCGCCGTGGTTGCAGCGACGGCCGCGCGATCGGATTCGTCGTATAGCTGACCCTTGATCTGCGCCAGCGCCCACGGCGAACACCGCGTGGCCAACTCGTCCGCGTATTCGATGGCCCGCGTCAGCAGATCACCGTCGGCGACAACCTCTTTGACCAGACCGAGCCGCAGTGCCTCCGCGGCGTCGAACTTGCGGCCGCTGAGCAGTAGGTCGGCCGCCGGAGCGGCCCCCACCACTCGCGGAAGGATCCACGAAATCCCCTGCTCGGCAACCAGACCCAGCCGGACGAAGGTGGCACCGAACTTGGCCCCGGCGGCCACGAACCGGACATCGCACATCAGGGCGAGGGTGAAACCGAATCCGATGCACGGCCCGTTGACCGCCGCGATGACCGGCTTACGCACTGCCGTCAACGTATACGGTTGCCGCTCACCGAGAATGGCGCTCAGTGCATTCTCGTCGGTATTGCCCAGATCATCGCCCAGCGACTCGGTACTGGTGGCACCGCCCCCGGAAAGGTCTGCACCGGCGCAGAATCCGCGGCCCGCACCCGTCACCACGATCACGCGCACCGCCTCGTCGGCGTCGGCCCGGTCGATCAGTTCGTAGAACGGCACGGCGATGTCCATCCCCCAGGCGTTGAGCCGGTCGGGGCGATTGAGCGTAAGCACCGCGACGCCGTTGTCGCGGAGTTCGTAGAGTACGGCGGGTTCGGTCATCGCAGCGTGTACCGGATCGGGAGGTGCTTGAGGCCGCCGACGAACGTTGTCGCGGTCAATTGTGGTTCACCCGCCAACTCGATGTGGTCCAGGCGCGAGAGCAATTCCCTGAAGAACGCCCCGATCTCCATCCGGGCCAGCGGCGCGCCGAGACAGAAATGCAGTCCGTGCCCGAACGCCAGATGCTTGTTGGGTTCACGCTCGATATCGAAGGCGAACGGGTCGTCGAACGCCTCCTCGTCGCGGTTGGCCGACACGTACGACAGCAATACCGCGTCGCCGGCTTTGATCGTCTTGCCGCGCAGTTCGGTGTCCTCGACGGCGGTCCGCATGAACTCCTTGACGGGGGTGACCCAGCGGATCATCTCCTCCACCGCCAGCGGCATCAGGTCCGGGTTGTCGCGCAGCTTGGCGAGCTGATCGGGATGTTCGATGAGCGCCTGCAGGCCGCCGGTGATAGAGCTGCTGGTGGTGTCGTGGCCTGCCGTGGCGACGATCGCGTAGTACGAGACGGTCTGGATGTCGTCGAGCGGGGCGCCGTCGACGGTGGCGTTGGCGATCGCCGAGGCGAGGTCGTCGGTGGGGTCGGCCCGGCGGTTCTCCGTGAGCTTCTGGAAGTAGGCGAACATGTCGAGCATCGCCATCATGTTTTCTTCGTCGCTGGTGCTGCGCTGCAGTTCCGGGTCGTCGTTGCCGACGAGTTCCTGGGTGAGCTTGAGCATGAACGCGAAATCGTCCTCGGGGATGCCGAGCAGCGACATGATCACATACAGCGGATAGTCGACCCCGACCGTCTGCACGAAGTCGCATTCACCGCCGGCGGCGGCCAGCTTGTCGACGAACCGCTTGGCCAGCGCGTTCACCTGCTCCTGAAGCTTGGCCAGCGCACTCGGCTTGAACCAGTTGACACCGATGGCCCGGTACTGACGGTGTTTGGCACCGTCCATGTGAATGAGGGTGTCGATGCCGATCTGCTGCTGCAGTTTGTCCTGTTCGGTGGTCATCAGCACCGGCCGCGGCGAGTTACTGAACGTCTTGGCGGCGCGTTCGACCTTGATGATGTCGGCATACTTGGTGACGGCCCAGAAGGGGGTGTAACCGTCCACCTCGACCAGCGACACCGGGTCGTCCCTGCGGGCGGCCGCCAGCGCCGCGTGCAATGATTCGGAGTCCTTGTACGCGGCCGGGGTTGCCAGTACGGCGGCGGGTACCGCCTCTGCTGTGGTCATCGATCTGCCTTTCGCCTGGTGCCGGGCATCATCGTCGGATACGGGTCCTCGGATATGGGCTGCGGGCACGGATCGCCGGGGCTGCGCCGTGCGCCAACGTACGCTGACCGACGATCTTACCGCAAGGCTTACGGGAATGGTTACATTCGTCACAATCGTTCGAGTTCCAGGTTCGGTAGGATTCCCGGCCGCACATACCGTCGCGATTACAGTAAGTACCTTGACAGTAGGCCCGTAGTCCCGGAGTATGACAGCCATCACAGCGACGTCCAGGCCCCGCCGTCGCGTCAGCATCGGAGAGTGTGCACCGCATGGAATGGACCGTAGGCACTGTCATCGACGCCATCGCCGACGCGATCCCCGACCGGCTCATGACCATCTGCGGCGATCGCCGCAGCACCTACCGCGAGGCCTCCGAGCGCACCACCGCGTTAGCGAAGTTCCTGGTGAGCAAGGGATTCGGTACCCACACCGAGCGCGCCGACCTCCAGCCCTGGGAGTGCGGACAGGACCGGGTCGCACTGATCATGCACAACGATCTGTACCCCGATGCGTTCATCGCCTGCTCCAAGGCCCGCGCGGTGCCGGTCAACGTCAACTACCACTACACGCCCACCGAGATCCGCGAACTGCTCGACTACGTCGCACCGCGTGCGGTGATCGGCCACCGCACGCTGCTCGCCAGGTTTGCCGGCGCCCTGCCCGACGGCGTCGACCTGATCATCTCCATCCCCGATGACGACGACACGCCTCCCATCGAAGACACGATCGAGTTCGATGATGCTCTGGCACAGGGGAGATCATGGGACGGCGACCTTCCCGCGGTCACCCCCGACGATGTGGTGATGATGTGCACCGGCGGCACCACCGGGCGGCCCAAGGGTGTGCTGTGGCGTCAGGGCGACCAATACGTGGTGTCGATGAACGGCGGAGTACACGCGCACGTCGACGAGATCCACCAGAAAGTGCAGTACGCCGGGCTGCCGTGGTTCGCGGTGTCCCCGCTCATGCACGCCGCCGGCCTGCTCACCGCCTTCGCCGGAATCCTTAACGGTCAGACCGCAGTCCTGTACGACAGCACCAAATTCGACCCCCACCGGGTGCTCGCGACGATCGAACGCGAGAAGGTCGGCCTGATGACGATGGTCGGCGATGCCTACGCCGTCGGGCTCATCGACGCCATCCGCAGCGGCGAATACGATGTGTCGACGCTGTTCTCGGTCGCCAGCGGCGGCGCCCCGCTCAATGTCGAACACCAGAAAACGCTCCGCGAGCTGCTGCCCGGGGTGATCCTGGTCAACGGCTACGGTTCCACCGAAACCGGCAACGTCGCGTTCGGTGCGAGTGAGAACGACGAGACCAACACGATCGTCGGGTTCACCCCGCACGCCGACACCCGCATTGCGTCCGAAGACCTCGACCGGTTCCTCGAGCCCGGCGACGAAGAGGACGGCTGGGTGGTGCGTCAGGGCCGGATGCCGTTGGGCTACTTCAAAGATCCCGAGGCCACCGAACGCACGTTCCGGACGGTCAACGGTGTGCGTGTCGTCCAGTCAGGTGACCGTGGCCGCATCTCCGAGGACGGCACGCTGCTGCTGCGCGGACGTGATTCGCTGGTCATCAACACCGGCGGCGAGAAGGTGTTCGCCGAGGAGGTCGAGGAGGTGCTGCGCACCTTCGCCCACATCGACGACGTCCTCGTCGTCGGTCGGTCCAGCGATCGGTGGGGTTCGGAGGTGGTGGCTGTGGCCGCAGGCGACGACGGGCTGGTCGCCTCCATTGAATCCGGTGAGCTGCAACGGTATTGCCGGGACAAGCTCGCCGGGTACAAGGTGCCCAAGGAGGTTGTCGTCGTCGATGATGTGCGGCGCCTCGGCAATGGCAAGGGTGACTATCGCTGGGCGAAAGCCACCGCGACCGAAACCTCGGAGGCTACGGTGTCCTGATGGGCGAGCGCATCACCGAATACCGCAACGGCGACTACGTTTTCGATGTCATCGACGCGGGGCCTGTCGACGGCACACCGATCGTGCTGCTGCACGGGTTCCCCCAGCGTGCCACCGCCTGGGATCTGGTGACGCCGCTGCTGCACCAGCACGGATATCGCACGCTGGCACCGGATCTGCGTGGATACTCGCCGCGAGCCCGGCCCGGTCGGCGCCGCGACTACGCGCTCGGGCTGCTCATCGGCGACGTGCTCGCCCTGTTCGACGCGATCGGCGACGGTCCGGTGCATCTGGTGGGCCACGACTGGGGTGCGATGCTCGCCTGGGGTGTCGCCGCACAGCACCCCGACAGGGTGGCGACGCTGACCACCCTGTCGGTTCCGCATCCGGCGGCATACCGCAGGGCGATGCTCCGGGGCCAGGTGCTGCGCAGCTGGTACATGGCGCTGTTCCAGCTGCCGAGGATTCCGGAGTCGTTCCTCACCAAGTCCTTCGAGTCACCGAAGGCGCGTGCGCGGATCGGGCTGCCACCCGAATACGCCGACCGGCTCCATTCCGACATCGTCGCGTACGGGGCCCTCACCGGTGCGCTCAACTGGTATCGGGCGATGCCGTTCTGGTCTCCCACCGACATGCGTACCGGCAAGATCACCGTCCCCACCACCCACCTATGGAGCGACCGCGACTTCGCCCTCAGCCGCGTCGGCGCCCAGCGCACCGGCCGCTGGGTGCAGGCCCCCTACGAATTCCGCATCATCACCGGCGCCAACCACTGGCTCCCCGAAACCCGCCCCGCCGAGGTCGCCGACGCCATCCTCGACCGGGTTGGCTGCTGACGGTCCGAGGAACTCACGCCATGCGCCGAAAGGTCACCGGACCCTTCGCGACCCTCGCTCCTTCGTCGCTTCGGCCTCAGGGATCAAGATGCCCCAACCAGCCCGACAACCCCCAAAACCACACAACAACCAACCGCGGCAACCTCCACTCCCGCCACAGGGATCAAAATGCCCCAACCAACCCGACAACCCCCAAAACCACACAACAACCAACCGCGGCAACCTTCGCTCCGGCCACAGGGATCAAGATGTCACAACTGTTTTGAACGTGGCTGCGGGAGGCTTCTTGATCCCTGAGGGCGATGCGAGGAACGAGCGAGCGTCTCGAAGGGTCCGGCGAGGCAGACGCATTACCGAACCACCTCACCGGCGACCACCGCGATAGTCACACCGGCAGCGTCCCGGATGACGATGTCCGCCAGGGAACCTCGGCGCAGACCGATCGCTGGGGTTCGGAGACGGCTTGCCGCTTCGTCGATGGTCAGGCGCTCCGAGCGGCCGGCGATCTCGCCGCCGGCGACTCGGCGAGTCACCGCGGCGTCGATGATCTCCGCCGGGTCGAGCGGGCCGTACGGTGCGTCACTGGACAGTGCCACGGGCACCCCGGCAGCCATGAGACTCGCGCAGCGGTACAGGTTTTCACGATCGGACGGGTCGACGTCGCGCAGGTAGTCATGGCCCCGGTCGGCGAGGAATCCGGGCTGGGTGACCACCGTGACGCGCAGACGACACAGGTCGTCGATCAGGTCGGGTGGGACGATCGCGGCGTGCTCGATGCGGTCATGTCCGCTCGCACCGGCATCGTCGAGGGCGGCGAGCGTGAGGATCAGCGCCTCACGGGTGACGCAGTGCACGGCGACGGCGCGACCGACATTGTGTGCGGCGCGGATCCTGTCGGTCAGGTCGTCGAGGTTGGGCAGCTCCGAGTCGGCGACGACGATCTTGTACGGTCCCGTCGTCACCCGATGTTCGGTGATGTTGCGGCCCAAGGGAACTCCTAGCAGATGCAGCCGTTGCGGGATCGCGCCCGATGCCGCGGCGGACTGAAGGTGCTCGAGTGCGGCGGTGTCGAGGTCGGGGGTGGCGTCGGTGACCGAGGTGATGCCGAGGGACAGCAGTTCCGCGCCGACTGCCGACAGATCTGGAAACCCGTTGGACGGCAGCCGTTTCCGCAGCCAGTCGTCGGCGCGGAAGATGCGCCCGGTCGGGGTGCCGTCGGGACGTCGTTCGATGCCGGGATGCCTGGCGTCGTCCAGCCCGAGCACCCGGGCGCCGAGACCGTTGACCAACCACATCGCTCCGCTGCGGTGCGAGATACGCACCGGCCGGGCCGCATACAGTCGGTCCAGAGAATCCGAGTCGAGTTCACCGGCAACGGTTTCGGAGTATCCGACGCCGCGCACCCAGCCGTGTTCGTCGGCCGGAGCAGCCGCCAGCACCGCGGCCAGTCCCGCGCCATCAGTCACCTCCGGCGGCCCGCACCGAACCGACCGCCGCGCGGCCGCCAGTGCGTGCAGATGCAGGTGGTGGTCGGTGTAACCGGGCTCGGCCACGCCCCCGCCGCAATCGACGACCTGTTCGCCCGGACGGCGGTGCACGTCCGCCGATATCGCGTCAATACGCTCACCGGCGATCCGGATCCGCGCGGGTATCCCTTCCACCACCACATTTGTCAGCAGCACCGGCACGCCCCGATCATGCCGATACCGCACGGCCGCAGACCAATCCATGTACACAATCGGCGATTCAGCATCACAACTCTCCGAACACCGCCGCGGTGTCGGCACCCGATTCCGGCGCGGGTGTCTGCACCGCGCGCGGCGTGGGGGCCACCACCGGATGCCCGGCCGGCGTCACCCAGCCGTCCCTCTCGTGGACGCACGCCGCCGACGGTTCGCCGGTCAGCGTGGCACCGACGATATCGGCCATCGAAAGATCCAGTACCGCAACGGGTTCGGTGAGCGCCCACACCACCGCGGTGAGCCCGGTGAGCGGATCGGCGATCGCGTCGCCACAGAACACCGGATCACCGGCGTCGTCTAGGGCCACCAAACCGGCCGCGGCGGCGACGTCGTCGCCGAACCCGATCCGGTTGGAATCGCGGCCGAACGCGGTGATCGACACCCACGACACCCCGGTCGCCGCCACCTTCTCGGCATCGATCCCGAAGCCACGCAACGCCCTTGGCCGCGATGCCTCGATCACGATATCCGCCGACGCCACCAACTCCGCCAGGCTCCGACGGTCCGAATCGTCGGCAGGGTCGAACACGACGCTGCGATGACCACCGTGCAGCAGGTTGTAGAAGTCCGCGTTGCCGCGGCGAGCGCCGTCGGGCCGGGTCGTCGTCTCCACCTTGATGATCTCCGCACCCCCGAGCCCCAGCAGATGCGCACACAGCGGTCCCGCCCACAGCGCGCTGAAATCCACCACCCGCAACCCCTTCGGTGAACGCAGTGCACCCCGTGGTGATCGGACACTGTCGGCTCGCGAGGTTTCGAGGCTCGCAAGCTCGCACCTCAACCGGCGGGGGGAGCCCCCCTCCCCCACGGTCCCCCCTCCGCCGGTTGACGTGTGAGGAGCGCAAGCGACGAGCCTCGAAACCTC